>JAFVSR010000059.1 GCA_017503645.1 Bacteroidaceae bacterium
AGGCTGACTAAAAAGTATTTTTTAGCAGCCTCATTTTCAGGGAGATGAATAAAAAGATGTAGTTTAAGGCTTGCGCAGCCTGAAAAACCGCAGTTTACTGGGCGTAAATGAGGATTTTGAAGGCAAGCGTAACGCAAAAATACACTTTTTAGTCATCTTCATTACTATAGAATTATTTATTAAAGTTCAATCTCGGTAAACGGCAGGTTCCAGGTTTCGGCAACCTTTTTATAAACCACTTTACCCTCTACCACGTTCAAACCCTTGCGCAACTCCTCGCAATCGGCACAAGCCTTGCGCCACCCCTTATCGGCAAGCTGCAAAGCATAGGGCAATGTGGAGTTTGTAAGTGCCAGGGTAGATGTATAGGGCACTGCACCGGGAATATTGGCAACGCAATAGTGCAGTATTCCATCGACATAATATGTGGGCTCCTCGTGCGACGTTGCGTGCGATGTTTCAAAGCAACCGCCCTGGTCTATGGCCACATCCACAAGCACACTACCCGGCTCCATAGTCGCAAGCATATCGCGTGTAACCAATTTAGGCGCCTTTGCACCGGGGATAAGCACCGAACCTATGACAAGGTCGGCAGTTTTAATTTCATTGCGTATGTTATACTCCGACGACATAAGAGTCTTAACATTGCCCGGCATAACATCGGCAAGGTACGAAAGACGAGGTATTGATATATCACAAATTGTTACATCGGCACCCATACCTGCGGCAGTGCGGGCAGCTGCGGTACCCACCACGCCTGCACCAATTACAAGCACCTTGGCAGGCTTCACACCCGGCACACCACCAAGGAGTTTTCCTTTACCACCGCGAGGACGCTCAAGGAAATAACAACCCTCTTGAATGGCCATACGACCTGCCACCTCGGACATAGGAACAAGCAACGGCAATGAACGGTCGCTGCGCTCAACGGTTTCGTAGGCACAACAAACCGCTCCACTCTCAATCATCGCTTTTGTGAGAGACTCGCTCGATGCAAAATGGAAATATGTAAACAGTAACTGCCCGTTACGCACAAGTTTATATTCGCACTCAATGGGCTCCTTTACCTTTACAATCATTTCGGCAATGGCATAAACCTCTTCTATTGTCGGCAGCACTTTTGCACCGGCAGCAATGTAGGCATCGTCACTGAAACCACTATTCACTCCGGCAGTAGCCTGAACATATACCACGTGACCGCGTTTTACCATCTCCTGCACACCTGCCGGTGTCATTCCCACGCGGTTCTCGTTATTCTTAATCTCTTTTGGTACACCTATAATCATATTATCATAAATTTATTAGTTTCACATTTGAGCAGACGAAAGTATAAAATATTTAAGGAAAAACGAAAAAAACATCACTTATTTTTATTATTCGATGAAATTTTGACATAAATTCAACGAGAATATTGTTTTTTTGTTCATTTTTTCACAAGAATAGAGGGGTGTTATTCTATTTTAGAAGATGAAAATATAAATTACGGAGATTTACCCTTCTAATTCTGCAAAGTAAAAAGAATTTACTCTATTTTTGCAGGGTAATTATGCAATGTGATATGAAATTTGGAGAAAAGAACATAAAACAGGCGGTGGAGCTGTTGAAGATGCTCGTAAGCACCCCGTCGGTGAGCCGCGACGAGAGCGTTGCGGCCGATAAGCTGCAAATGTTTATAGAGCGCAGCACCCCTGTTCTGCTGGATATTCACCGCCACGGCAATAATATATGGTGCATTGCCCCGGGATACGATGCACAGCGCCCCACGCTGTTGCTCGATGCTCACATAGACACCGTGAAGCCTGTTGCGGGGTGGAGCACACACCCGCACACACCCATTGTGGATGGTGATGTCATCTATGGGCTTGGCAGCAACGACGATGGCGGCTCGCTGGTTACTATGCTCCAATTGTTCTATCTCATTTGCAAGAAGCCACAGCAGTACAACACGGTGTTCCTTGCATCGGCCGAGGAGGAGGTGAGTGGCAAAAATGGCATCGAGGCGGTTATCCCCCACTTGCCGCCCATTGCCTGTGCCATAGTGGGCGAGCCCACAGCTATGCAGCCCGCCATTGCCGAAAAGGGGCTGATGGTGCTCGATTGCATTACACACGGAGTAGCAGGGCACGCAGCCCGCAACACGGGCGAGAATGCCATTTACAAAGCTATGCAGGATATTGAGTGGTTCCGCACTCATAAATTCCCCAAGTCATCGGCACTTTTGGGCGATGTAAAAATGAGCGTTACACAAATTATGGCCGGCACGCAGCACAATGTAATCCCCGATGAATGCAGTTTTGTGGTGGACGTGCGCAGCAACGAGTGCTACTCCAACAAGGAGCTTTTGGAGATAATAAGCAACAGTGTGGCGTGCGATGTCAATGCCCGCTCCACAAGGCTCAATTCATCGTTCATAAGCACCGAACACCCGCTTGTGAAACGTGCCATAGAGCTTGGCCGAGAGCCTTTCGGTTCCCCCACCCTGTCGAACCAGGCGCTGCTCAATATTCCCACGCTGAAGATGGGGCCCGGTGAATCGACCCGCTCGCACACCGCCGGGGAATTCATAAAGATAAGCGAGATACACGAGGGGCTCGATATTTTTGTGCAGATGCTCGACGGGCTTGAATTATAGCATTGCGAGCGCTTTATTCTCGCAAGCCTCCATTATTTCGCGCTCTCCGGGGCCTTTGTCGTTTATACCGCACAGGTGCAGAATACCGTGTATTATCACGCGGAAAAGTTCCTGCTCGTATGTGGCACCCACAAGTTCGCTGTTGCTCTTCACGGTGTCGAGTGAGATGAAGAGGTCGCCGCTTATGGTATCGCCCTCGCAGTAGTCGAATGTAATGATATCGGTGTAGTAGTCGTGTTGCAGATACTCGCGGTTCACCTCCAGGATTTTCTCATCATCGCAGAAGATATAGGCAATTTCGCCCACCTTTTTGCCGTATGTGGCTGCAACAGCCTTCACCCACGCGCTCACAGCGCGGCGTTTTATTACGGGCATCTTAACGCCCTCGGTCTGGTAACTTATCATAGTTCAATATTTAATTTCCAAAGAATATATAACCAATCACAATGGCCGCTATTATGCCGGCAGCGTCGGCCATAAGGCCGCAGGCCACGGCGTGGCGTGTTTTTCTTATACCCACACTGCCAAAATAGACAGCAAGGATGTAAAACGTGGTGTCGGTGGCACCCTGGAAGAGGCAAGCCAAGCGGCCTGCAAAGGAGTCGGCCCCGTATGTAGTCATAGCATCAATCATCATACCACGTGCACCGCTGCCGCTCAAGGGCTTCATAATGGCAGTAGGAAGGGCACCCACAAAATCGCTGCCCACGCCCACACTTTCGGCACACCAGGCCACAGCACCCATAATGACGTCCATTCCGCCCGATGCGCGGAACACACCCACGGCAACCAATATTGCCACAAGGTAGGGGATTATGCGCACAGCGGTTGAGAAGCCATCCTTTGCCCCCTCTATAAAAGCATCATATACATTTATACGCGCACGCACGCCGGCAAGGATAAAGAGTATTATCACCGAAAAGAGTATAATATTGGCAAGCGAGGTGGATACTATCTCTATCTGCACCTGCGACAGCTGCATCATACCCCAGGTGCCAAATGCCACCAGCAAACATATCGACAGCAAAAAGAGCAACATAGTGCGATTAAAAAGATTTATGCGTTGATATATGCTTGTGACAATGAGCCCCACCACGGTGGAAACGGTGGTTGCTATGAGTATGGGGATAAACACATCGGTGGGGTTGGCGGCACCAAGCTGCGCACGGTAGAGAAGCACCGACACAGGAATGAGTGTGAGCCCCGATGTGTTGAGTACAAGAAACATAATCATAGGGTTGCTGGCAACATCCCTCTGCGGGTTTATCTCCTGCAGCTCCTGCATAGCCTTAAGGCCCATAGGAGTGGCGGCATTATCGAGCCCTAACAGATTGGCCGAAAAGTTCATAAACATAGTGCCCATTGCAGGGTGCCCCTTGGGAATATCAGGGAAAATTTTGCACAGCACAGGGCTCAACAGGCGGGCAAGTGCAGCTACAAGGCCACCGCGCTCACCTATCTTCATTATACCCATCCACAGTGAAAGAACACCGGTGAGGCCTATGGAAATTTCGAACGCAGTGCGTGCTGTGTCGAACGTTGAGGTCATTATGGCGGGGAAAACCTCCACATCGCCCATAAACACCAACCTGCACACAGCTATGGCAAATGCCACCAGAAAGAATGCTACCCAAATATAGTTAAGAACCATATAATCTATTTTATTTATAGGTGATTATATAGAAGTTTACACAAGGTTGTAATTTCCACGACCATATGGGAGGAAAAAAATCTTATAAACGCCATTTGAGATTCTTCACTCCGTTCAGAATGACAAGTCTTTATTATTTGCGTAGAATTCTATAAATTCTATATAATTACCTTTAGTTAAATCACAATCAGTACCGAAACAATGTACTTTGTCATCTCGAACGTATGTGAGAGATCTCTTATTTGTGATATTTTTGAGATTCCTCACATAGACAAGGATAACAAAATGAAAATTATGTGAACGGAAGGCCCGCTCGGCAGGTGCGAAGATAATTAATAAAAAGAAAAAAATAACGACAATATTGCAATTATTATTATCTTCGCGGGTGATAACTTTAAGAGATATATGAGCGAAGATTTCAATATACGTGGCAAAAACAGCGACAAGGAGTTCGAGAATGCTCTGCGCCCATTGACTTTTTCCCATTTCAGCGGACAGGACAAGGTGGTGAGCAACCTTAAAATCTTTGTCTCGGCTGCCAAGATGCGTGGCGAGTCGCTCGACCACGTGCTGCTGCACGGCCCCCCGGGACTGGGAAAAACCACATTGAGCAATATCATTGCCAACGAATTAGGGGTGGGCTTCAAGGTGACATCGGGCCCTGTGCTTGACAAGCCCGGCGACCTTGCCGGCATACTCACGTCGCTGGAACCTAATGATGTGCTTTTCATCGACGAGATTCACCGCCTGTCGCCCATTGTAGAGGAGTATCTATACTCGGCTATGGAGGATTACAGAATAGATATTCTCATTGACAAAGGGCCGTCGGCACGTTCAATACAGATAGATTTGAACCCCTTTACACTTATAGGCGCCACTACCCGTAGCGGCTTGCTCACAGCCCCGTTGCGTGCCCGCTTTGGCATAAATATGCACCTTGAGTATTACGACAGCAAAACACTCGCCGGCATCATAGGCCGTTCGGCAAACATACTGAACGTGACATTCGACGAGGAGGCAGCCTACGAGATTGCCCGCCGCAGCCGTGGAACACCGCGTATTGCCAACGCTTTGCTGCGCCGCGTGCGCGACTTTGCACAGGTGATGGGCGACGGCCACATAAACAACTCCATTGCCAAGATGGCATTGGAGGCACTGAACATAGACCGTTACGGGCTCGACGAGATTGACAACAAGATATTGTGCACCATCATAGACAAGTTCAAGGGCGGCCCTGTGGGCATAGGCACCATAGCCACCGCATTAAGCGAGGATGCCGGCACTATAGAGGAGGTTTACGAGCCCTATTTGATAAAGGAGGGATTCATTAAACGCACACCCCGTGGCCGCGAGGTTACCGACCTTGCCTACAAGCACTTGGGGCGCAGCCGTTTCAATAACGGAGAACAAGGAACACTGTTTTAACCAAACACTATGGGCAAACTGCAATCACTTGCAAAAGACACTGTTATTTATGGGCTCAGCAGCATAGTGGGCCGTTTTCTCAACTACCTGCTTGTACCACTGTACACAGCCAAAATGAGCGTGGAAAGCGGCAACTACGGCGTGGTAACCAACATCTATGCCTGGACCGCACTGCTGCTTATGATACTTACCTTTGGCTTCGAAACCACCTTCTTCCGTTTCGCAAGCCGCGAGGGAGCCAACGTATCAAAAACCTTCTCGATGTCTATGCAGGTGATAGGCACGCTGTGCGGTGTGTTCCTTGCAGCGGTGTTCCTCTTTTTGCCCGATATATCCACAGCGCTTGGCTATGCCGCCAACCCCGAATTTGTGGGTATAATGGCTGTGGTGGTGGCGCTCGATGCACTGCAGGCAATACCGTTCGGCCTGTTGAGGTTCCAAAAGAGGCCCATAAAATTTGCATTGCTCAAGCTGCTTAATATTTTCACAAACATAGCGCTTAATCTCATAGTGTTTCTGTTGCTGCCTGTGCTATACGAGAAAAACCCCGACGTAATAGGCAGCTTTTACTCGCCCAACAACCAGGCCTTCTATGTCTTTTTTATAAACCTTGTGTGCACGGCCTTCATCACACTATTCTTTATACCCGAGTGCCGCCTGTTCCGCTTCACGGCCGACACAGCCCTGCTCAAAAGTATGCTCAAATACTCGTGGCCCCTGCTGCTGCTTGGCATCGCGGGAATACTGAACCTGAATGCCGACAAGATAATATACACACAGTTAGTGCCCGGACAGCAAGGCAAGATGGAGCTGAGCGTTTATGGTGCCGCAGTGAAGGTGGCAGCCATTATGGCAATGCTTATGCAGGCTTTCCGCTATGCCTACGAGCCGTTTGTATTTGGCAACAGCGCCACCAAGGACAGCAAGGCGCTCAACGCCAAGGCAATGAAATACTTTATTGTGATAGCGCTGATGGCGTTCCTTGTGGTAATGTTCTATATGGATATTCTGCGCCACCTCATAAACCCCGACTATTGGGAGGGATTGAAGGTAGTGCCCATCGTTATGGCCGCCGAGATATTTATGGGCATATATTTCAACCTGTCGTTCTGGTACAAACTGAACGACGAAACCTACTGGGGTGCCATATTCTCGTTCATAGGCTGTGCAATACTTTTTGCGGTGAACATACTGTTTGTGCCGCGATACGGATATATAGCTTGCGCGTGGGGCTCTTTTGCCGGCTACTTTACCGCAATGACACTATCCTACATTGTGGGGCAGCAGCGTAACGCCACAAAATACGACATCACGGGCATAGCCGCATATGTGGCACTTTTTGCCGTGCTCTATGGCATTTCCATTGTGCTGCCCATTGAAAACAGCATAGCCAAAATGGTGGTGAACACCCTGCTGTTGTCTGTTTTTGTGGCATACTTTGTGAAGAAAGACCTGCCACTGAACCAGATTCCTGTAATTAAAAGGTTTGTGAGGTAGAGGAGGAATTGAAGAAACCTTTTCAAAATAAGAATGTATCAATATCACCAAATAAGGTTGTATTGATACATTCTTTTTGTGTGGGAGTTTAGTATAAAAGACTGATTTTTATACTATAAATTATTTTCCAATATTGAAACAACCTCCCTAAGTTGTTCTACAATTGCAACCTCTTCTCTCTTTAACCCCTTAATATTTATATCGCAGGTTTCACAAAACACTACATCCTTATTATTTTTATGACCTCTTTCGCAAATATATTTTTCTTGGTCTTTTCCTAAAAAACCGCCTTTAACCATTTGTATTTGTCCAGTGTTTGGTAACATGTCAATATATTTTATTATTTCTTTCATAAAATATAAATCTTCTTCTTGATAGAAATCACTTTTTGAATCTATTAAGGCAATACCTAAATGAGTATTATTTTTTATGATTTCTAAAATATGTTTAGAAGAGAACATATTACATTTTTTTATCAATGTGCCTATTTCTTTACTACTCTCCAAATAATTAGAATATAAAATATCTACTACATCTAATTTTGGCAATAATGCTAAATATCTCTCTATAAAGGATTTTTCTTCGAGATCTACATATGTATCTTTTTTATACCTATTTATTAAATTTTCGACAATATCCTTCTGTGGACATTCGTAAAGAAATTCCTTCCAACTTTCTTTGATAGATGAGCCTGAATTTATGGATTTTATAATAAACCTTCTAATCAACTCAAAATCAATAAAATTTTGTGATACTACACCAGATTTTTCTATTTGCTTTATATCCTTATCATTACATTTTATTGCACATGCAGTACCTGAAGCTGAAACCATAAACATTGATTTTCCCCCACCAGACACCTCATCAAAATCTATACTAAACCCTACTATTGCATTTGCACCTAAATTTTTTGCTTTATTTTTTAATTCTTTAGTTGCTTCATTATATATAAGCTCCAACTTATGTTTATAAGAATTTGAAAAACCGCCAAAAATATCTGATAATGAAGCTGCAAAATCCGAAAATAAGTTTGTACCAACAACGACATTTGTACAAACAGTGTCTAAATATCTTTCAATAGAGTAACCCTCTATATTATTTGTCACTGTTATAATAAAATCATTAGTTTTCATAAAATATTTGATATTAGTCAATTATATTTCCAATTTATAAGATAAAAATTACCGCTCGCAATTTAGTAAAATTTTCAATACAATAATTTTGTTTAATATATTAATACCCATATTTCTTAAAAGGTTTTTCTGCTGTAGGTGGTGTTGTTTGCAAGAACTTCAAACCATCTTCTGTAATTCTATAGTTGCCACGAGATACAGTTTCAAGCATTCCTATTATTCTTAAACGATGTTTTGTCCACCCTACTATATCTTTTGATTTTAATATTACTTTCTCATCATTTGATAGATTAAATACTCTTGAAATATAATCTCTACATTCCTCTGCTGAATGATTTTTTTTATCACTCATATATTGCAAAAGAGGAAACATACACTCTGTTATTTTAGGTATCATAAGCCTGGTTTATCAAATAATTTAAGTAAGCCCTATTATTTTCAAAAATACTCAAACCAATATAAGAACAAGTTTTTACCCCGGCAGAATAAAAATAAGACCGCAATCGCTATCTTTGGTTTGACGAAGGGGCTAAGTCCCAAGTGTATAACTTAAATCCTTAGCTTATGAAGCGATATTGCGGTCTTGAT
>JAFVSR010000060.1 GCA_017503645.1 Bacteroidaceae bacterium
ACCTTCTTGCCGTTGATAATGTAGAAACCGGGCTCGGCAATCTCAACTATCTTGCGGCCCTGCAGGTCGAATATCGTGCCATTGAGAGCGTCATTATCTTCGGTTACAATTCCCTCTATGTCGGTAGTGCCCTCCCACGGGAAGCGGAAGCTGTATGATGATGCGCCCTCGCTCTTGAGCATAGAGAAATATGCCTTGTTTGCAGGGAGTTTCACATACCCGCCATCGTCGGTACCGGCATTGGTCAATTCGCCGCTCTCGTCGTATTCGGCATACATCCAGTAGAACTTGACGGTTCCGTTATTGGCCTGCATCTGGTATATCTTATTATTAACTCCATCGATAATAGTATCGTAGAGCGAGCCGCTGAGCATATTATTCTCCAGTGCAACCGTGTTGTTGCCTGCATACTTAAAGTTGAGGGTGAGAGCTTCTGTCAATGCTTCGTTGCTCTTGAGAATTACAGCTGTGTTTGCGGGAATTACTTCACCAACAGGCTCAAATATTATATACTTGCCATCTACCTCTGTTGCTACATTGGCTGTGATTCCGTCAGGAACAATCACGTCGTAACCAAGCATCAATGTGCCATAACCCAGCTGGCTCATTGTTGTGGTGTAGGTTAAGTCCTCGAACTTTGTAAACTCTTCGATAGTCCACGCTGATGCATTGTTTGCTTCGGCCGTCCAATGAACAATTAGTGTATTTGCTTCCTGGGCGTGCATAGGGGCTTGGTTGCTAATGTTCAATGTTACTTGCCCGTCTGTCAAACCGGTAATATACACATCCTGCGCCTCGCTTTGGCTACCCATAAGGTCTTTGTTCTTTTCGAACGTTTTGACATAGAGGCCTGTATACAGATTCTTCATCTTGTATTTTCCTACAGTGCCCGTTTCCTCAAACTTAAACACTGCAAGTGCCTTATTTGTTATATCTTCATAATTGTGATATACAAGGTTCTTATGGTTGTAATTGTTGTGGTTAACATTCTTTGTGTAATAAGTGTGTACGTACTTGCCTTTGCAATACGTATTGGTTGACATAGACTTAATCACATAAAGTTTTTCGGCATCGGGCTCGTTGTATGAAAGGTTCTCTTTTGCCTCACGCAATGCCTTGTATGCATTGTGGCACTCTGTAGCGTCACCTGTATTACCGGCTGTAACTATGGCGCCTGCAGCTGTGTATGCCTCGCGATACTCCTTACCGCCTGTGTAAAGGCCAACGCTTGTTCCGCCATAGATGTTTGTGCCATCTATCATAGTGGCCTTAACATCGCTCAACTGGTAGTAACGGGCATTGTCGTTATCGAATTCGGCTTCAACGAACTTGAAGAGTGAGCCTGTGTCGGTGCTTGGGTCGCCGCTCCAGAATCCCATCTTGTTGGTTGTACCGCCGTTGTTGCTGAAATAGTTGCTGCCGTCACGTGCCTGTATGTTGTAATAACCATCGGCACGGCTCACAAATTTCCACTCATCAAAGTTCTTTTCGCCCTTAGCTGCGGCCCATACTTTTGCGGGATCGTTGCTTGTATTGTCGGCTGCAAGCACTTTGCCGTCGGCATTGAAGGGATGTATGCGTACACCGTTCTCAGAAGCTGTGAAGTACCAAGCCTGCCAGCTGCTATTGTTGGCAGTGTTTACTACCGCAACCTGCTTTGTGGCTTCGTCGTACTTGAGCACGGTTACATCGGCTGTGCGTTTAATGAATATCTTGTAGAGCACAGGGTTCTCCTCGTCGGTAGTGAGGGTAACGGGAACTGCTGTCTTCAACAAGTCTGCGAGTGTGTTATATGCTGTCTGCAATTCGCTCTTTGCTGTCTGCATCTCCTCGGCTGTTGTGCCATTGTCGTAAACGCGTGTTGCCTTTACAAGAGCATCGTATGCTGCGGCTGCCTGTTCGTTTGTAATTGCGCTCTCAAGGTATGTATAGACATCGGCCGATGCGCTTACCTTATAGAGGTCGAACTTTGCCATATGGAAATATATGCGATTGGTACCTGTTGTGACAACAAAGCGCAGGTATGCATACTTCTTGGTTGGTGTGATAGCTTGCGATTCCCATTTAGAACCGGCGTTCTGCGGCAAATCATTTATCGTGGTTATTCTTTCCCAGGTTTGCTTGTCGGTGCTTCCAAGAACCTCAATCGTCTTTGGGAAGTCGGATTGTGCACCCGAACGTTGTACACCTGCAATTTTGAACATATCAAGTTCGTTGCCTGCACCAAGCTCCACCTGCAAGTAGTCGTTGCTAGATGATACGCTGTGCCAGTTCGAGTGCAGGAATGTGCTGTTATCCTCGTCAAGCAAACCTGCTACACCTTGTCCTTCTGCTGTATCGGGGTTGTTGCAGAAAATGTAGTAAGGCTTTCCCTCGGTCGTCTGCAATGGCAGCTCTGCTGCTGTGCCTGTGGGGTTGTATGTGGCAACCGTGTTGGTAAGTGCCTCCATCTGCTCAATGAGAGCACCGAGTGCACGGCGGTCGGCACCCTTGGCCTTGCCTGCAGGTGAGCATACAAGGTAGTCGCTCGAGTTGTAGAGGTCACCATTTGCATCTACATAGTAGTTTGCGCAAGTACCATCTATGGCGATTGCATCGAGGTTGCTACAGCCCTCAAACGGGTTGTCTTCTTTGGATTTGGTTATCTCTATTTTGGATACTTTCACCGCAGCCTGCACATTTGTGCAAAGTTTTGTAATATCCTGAATGGTACAGTCGGTAAATATAATTGCCTCTTGCTTCCCGTTGTGGTTGGTTGCGTTGGTGCCATCTGCCTTAAGAACATTTACACTTAATTGCTGAGCACCATTGTAATCGATGTAAACATAGAATTTTTCCTCTTGGTATACATCGTCGAAATACCAACTATCATTAACCTGTGTTTTAGTCTTGATAATCAACTTGTCGCGTTCTGCTCCATTTTCGGTACATTGTAAATAGAACTGGAAACCCTCGGAATAGTTGTTGCCATCGGGCTTTGCAGGGTTGTTGCCTGTAGCAATAAGGCAAGAGCCCCAACCTGTAAGTTCGGCACTTCTCTCTACCTCCATATAAATAGACCAGGCTTCGTTGCTTTTTATGTCAACATCAAAGGTCTGCGTCTGTCCGTTTCCGGTTAGTGAGTGGCTGAACAAAGATTTGTTGCTCAGGAACTCCATAGTTTCGGGCAGGCTGATTGACCACAAATCCTTGTTGTTGGCAAAGAGGCCGTTGTCGAAGCCTGTGATTGTGCACTGCTCGCCAAGTATTTCCACTGTCTCGGGGAGCACAAGATCGTTGTTGCCACTCTTGCGCACTTTGGTGAGGATTACGTTGTCGGGGGTGCTTACCTCGGTGAACACATAGTCGGTGGTATAATCCTCGGTTGATTGGTTGTGTGCTCTGGTTGATTGATCGAAACCGGTTCCATCGTCTTTTGTAACAAGGAACCTATCCGCATTAACTGAATAGATTGTTATACCCTCGTATTGTGTTGCACCTGTTCCCAATTTGAAATTATAAGGCGATGCTGCTGTAGCCTTGTGAGCAAGGTATTTTGCGGGGTCGCCTACATTCTGGAATGTGTAGTTTTCGCCATCAACGCTGCAAGTCCACAAATAATTATCGTCGCTCGCTGTGGTGTTCAACGAGAGTGTACCGTTGTTGTTGTAGAGGTAACGATTAACATAATCGCCATCGTTTGTGGGGCGTGTAGGTGCGTATATGTAATATGTCTTGCCGTTCTCG
>JAFVSR010000005.1 GCA_017503645.1 Bacteroidaceae bacterium
CACTTGGGACTTAGCCCCTTCGTCAAACCAAAGATAGCGATTGCGGTCTTATTTTTATTCTGCCGGGGTAAAAACTTGTTCTTATATTGGTTTGAGCGACAAAAAGGAGATAAAAGAATTAGTATTAAACAAAGAAAGGCTCACGGGCCACCGAAAACTATAGAGCAATACGATATCACCCATAGGATGCTACACCCTTGTAACAGGTGCAAATCATTTATTAGGGGACACACAAAACCTCCTCAGTCTTGCGAAGAGCGCAAGCCGGCTCCTCCTAATGAGGAGCAGTTTAATGCCCCTACAACAGGCGGCCGCGCGATGAACCCCAATGCCGTAGTTCTCACAAGCACAGGTAATCTATCAATGCTATTTATTAGGGTATCCCCTTATACTTTGCAGGTGAGCCGATATCTGTTTTAGTTTAGATGTGCCACACGTGGCACATCTATTTTTTGCCTTCTCCTTATTTTGAGTACCTATATAATATTTCCCCTCTTCTTACGTTATAAACAAAGCAGAAAATATGTTCTTTATGAAATGGTTTGCCAATTTTAGAAACGTAAAATACATACTCATAGCAATAGCGGCTGTGATAGCTGCCGCTTCGCTCTTGGTATCCAACTCCTTGGTAAAGGACCTGAAGGCCGAAGAGGAGAAGAAAATGGAGATATGGGCCGAGGCTATGAACTCCCTGAACCGTGCCGATGCCAACACCGACCTTGCTTTGGTGCTCACCGTGCTCAACGGCAACACCACAATTCCTGTTGTTGTCACCGACAGTAATGGGGCTATATCGTTGCACAGGAATATCGAATTCAGTGCCGGTGCCGATTCCCTTGCCGTGCTTATGCAGATGGTGGCCGATATGCGCCTGCGTGACCAGAAGATTCGTGTTGATTTGGGTACAGAGGAGGGGAGTGACTATCTCGAAGTGTGCTACTCCGACTCGCTCATTCTTAAACAGCTTGCCTATTACCCCTATGTTCAGCTTGCTGTGGTGCTGCTCTTCTTTGCAATATGCTTTGTGGCTATACTCAGCAGCAAGCGTGCCGAGCAGAACCGCGTGTGGGTGGGCCTCTCAAAAGAGACTGCGCACCAACTGGGTACTCCCATTTCCTCGCTTATGGCGTGGACTGCGGTGCTCAAAGAGAAATATCCCACCGATGAACTTTTGCCCGAAATGGAACGCGACGTAGCTCGTCTGCAGCGTGTGGCCGAGCGTTTCTCAAAGATAGGCTCGCTGCCCGAGCCCACCTCGGAAGATTTAGTTGACGTTATTGACCGCGCTGTGGAGTATGTGAAGCGCCGCAGCCCGGCACAGGTGGCCTACACCGTGAACTACCCCAAACGCCCTCTTCTGGTGCGTATGAATGCACCCCTCATCGAGTGGGTGGTAGAGAATCTGTGCAAGAATGCCATAGATGCTATGAATGGTGCAGGTTCCATCACCGTTACCGTGTCGCAAAGCGACGACAAAGCCTTTGTGGAGATTGCCGACACCGGCAAGGGCATCTCAAAATCGAAGCATAAACGCGTGTTCGAGCCCGGTTACACCACGAAGAAGCGTGGTTGGGGGCTTGGCCTCTCGCTTGCCAAGCGCATTATGGAGCAGTACCACAAGGGGCGCATTTTTGTTAAGCAGTCGGCGCCCGGGAAGGGGACTACTTTTCGTATGGAACTGAAAAAATAAAATCTTGGCGGGGTAGCAGCCCCGCCAAGATTTTATTTAACTCAATTAACCCAATAAAAAATAGGTTAAAACAATATTTTTCTTATAATTTGGGTGTCTATAAAGAATTTTATTTGTATCTTTGTGACCTAAATTCGGATAATACGGATAAAAGGCACTGCTTTTAGTCGGTTAAGTTGTTGAACTGATGATAAATAGGTTGTGATGGGAAGATTTGATAAATACAATATTGACCTCAAAGGTCTGAAAGCCGAGCCACTGAATATGGAGTTTGTCCTCGACGATGAGTTTTTTGGCGCAATCGAAGGGGAAGAGTTCCAGAGAGGAACGGTAAAGGCTGTTGTTACAGCAAAAAAGAACCGCGATGTCTTTGAGATAGCATTTTCGCTGTCGGGTATTGTGATAGTACCCTGCAACCGTTGCCTCGACGACCTTGAACTTGAAATAGAGACCACCAACTCCCTGCGTGTGAAGTTTGGCGACGATTTTGCCGATGACGGCGACATTGTCGTGGTTCCCGAGCGGGATGGCGACATTAACATTGCGTGGTATCTCTATGAGTTTATCGCCCTTGCGATGCCTATGAGGAGGGTACACGCCCCCGGCAAATGCAACAAGGCGGTAACCGGCAAGTTAAGAAAACACCTCCTTGGCGAGTACGATGACGAACAACCCGAGATGGACCCACGTTGGGAGGTTTTGAAGAATATACAAATTGAAGAAGATAATTAAAACGTTAGAAAAATGGCACATCCTAAAAGAAGACAATCTAAGACAAGAACTGCCAAGAGAAGAACTCACGACAAGGCAGTAGCTCCTACATTGGCTATTTGCCCCAACTGTGGTGAGTGGCACGTTTATCACACCGTATGTGGTGCGTGTGGTTATTACAGAGGTAAGTTGGCTATCGAGAAAGAGGCTGCTATCTAAAATGACCGCTGAGCCGCACCACGGTAAAGCCGGTGCGGGCAGTTTTTGAAAGTAAGTAAAACGCACCTTGCAGGGCAATGGTGCGTTTTTCATATATTATGCAACAGCAGCCGCCCGACAGGTGGCAGGCACCGCGGATGCTCCGTGGGTAAATGATTTTTTTATATGCATAAAGCAGGTTTTGTAAATATTGTGGGCAACCCCAATGTGGGAAAGTCAACCCTGATGAATCTCCTCGTAGGCGAGCGCATATCCATTGCCACTTTCAAGGCGCAGACCACACGTCACCGCATTATGGGTATATTGAATACCGATGATGCGCAGATTGTCTTTTCCGACACTCCCGGCGTGCTGAAGCCCAATTATAAATTGCAGGAGGCTATGTTGCGCTTTTCTCGTTCGGCTCTGCGCGATGCCGATGTGTTGCTCTATGTGACCGATATGGTGGAGACACCCGACAAGAACAGCGACTTCATTGACGAGGTGCGTAAGATTGACGTGCCCATCATTGTGCTCATAAACAAGATAGACACTGCCAACCAGCAGGAGCTTGTGAAAAAGGTGGAGCAGTGGCACGAAATGATGCCCGAAGCCGAGATTCTGCCCATTTCGGCCAAAGCGAAATTCGGTGTCGATGTGGTGATGAAGCGCATTATGGAGCTTCTGCCTCCATCGCCTCCCTATTTTGACAAGGACCAGCTCACCGACAAGCCTGCCCGTTTCTTCGTGAATGAAATTATACGCGAGAAGATTCTCTTGCACTATGACAAGGAGATTCCCTATGTGTGCGAGGTGGAGTGCGAGTATTTCAAGGAGAAAGAGGGCAGCATATATATGAAATCAATAATATATGTTGAGCGCGATTCGCAAAAGGGTATCATAATAGGTCACGAGGGTGCTGCCCTCAAGCGTGTAGCCATAGATGCCCGTCGCGAGCTCGAAAAGTTCTTTGGGAAGAAAATCTTCCTGGAGATATATGTTAAAGTAGATAAAGATTGGCGTAACAGCAACAAGCAGCTGCGCAGGTTCGGTTACGACCAGAAAGATTGATAGACTATGGGAAATTTAGTAGCAATAGTAGGCCGCCCCAATGTGGGTAAATCAACCCTCTTCAACCGCCTCACCGAAACCAAACAGGCGATAATCTCGGACGAGGCGGGCACCACGCGCGACCGCCAGTATGGCCGTTGTCTGTGGTGTGGCAAGGAGTTCTCGCTTGTGGACACAGGTGGTTGGGTGAGAAACTCCGACGATGTGTTCGAGGAGGCAATATGCGAACAGGTGACACTTGCAATGGAGGAGGCCGATGTCATCCTCTTTGTGGTGGACGCAATGAACGGCCTCACCGACCTCGACAGCGAGCTCGCCTCAATGCTGCGCCGCACAAAAAAACCTGTGCTTGTGGTGGCCAACAAGGTAGATACTTATGAAATGCAATATGCCGCAGCCGAGTTCTACAGTATGGGCTTGGGCGATATGCATTGTGTGTCGGCTGCGAACGGCAGTGGCACAGGCGATTTGCTCGACCTCATTGTCTCGAAATTTACAAAAGAGGCCGAAGAGGTTCCCGAGGAGAATATCCCCCGCTTTGCTGTGGTGGGCCGCCCCAATGCCGGTAAAAGCTCCATAATAAACGTGTTCTTGGGCCAGGAGCGCAATATAGTAACCAACATTGCAGGTACCACACGCGACTCCATCCTCACCCGTTATACCAAGTTTGGTTTCGATTTCTATCTGGTGGATACCGCGGGCATCCGTAAAAAGGGCAAGGTGAGCGAGGATATCGAGTACTACTCGGTGCTGCGTTCCATCCGCGCCATAGAGAACAGCGATGTGTGCATTCTTATGATAGATGCCACCCGCGGCATAGAGTCACAGGACCTTAACATCTTCTCCATTATACAGCGCAATCAAAAGAGCCTTGTTGTGGTGGTGAACAAGTGGGACCTTGTGGAGGACAAGAGCGAAAAGGTGCAGAAGTTCTTCGAGAATGCAATACGCCAGCGTGTGGCGCCCTTTGTGGATTTCCCCATAATATTCACATCGGCAGTAACCAAGCAGCGTGTGTTCAAGGTGTTGGAAACAGCCAAGGAGGTATATCTCAATTCAAAGACAAAAATCTCCACAGCCAAGTTCAACGAAACTATGCTGCCCATAATTGAGGCCTTCCCGCCACCATCTATCAAGGGCAAGTATATAAAGATAAAGTACTGTATGCAGTTGCACGAGACACGCGTTCCGTCGTTCCTCTTTTTTGCCAACCTGCCGCAGTATGTGCGCGAGCCCTACAAGCGTTTCTTGGAGAACAAGATTCGCGATAATTGGAAATTCACCGGTGTTCCTATAAATATATTCATAAGACAGAAGTGATAAATTGCTTGCGATACACAAAAACCCTCAAAGTTTTACAAACTTTGAGGGTTTTTGTGTTAATTCTGTGATTTTTTCAACATATAAGTTCTTAAACAAAGAATTTTATATAACTTTACCACATTTCGTTGCAAAATAAAAGTATAAAGATAAAAATATGAAAAAACTACTACTTGGAGACGAAGCCATAGCGCTTGGAGCCATACACGCCGGTTTGGGCGGTGTGTATGCCTATCCCGGAACTCCATCTACTGAAATAACAGAATTTATACAGGCCGATTCGCTGGCCCGTGAACGTAAGGTGCACAGCCGCTGGTGTACCAATGAGAAAACCGCAATGGAGGCCGCCCTGGGTATGTCCTATGCAGGCCGCCGCGCTTTAGTGTGTATGAAACACGTGGGTATGAATGTGGCTGCCGATGCTTTTGTGAATTCCGCCATTACAGGCGTGCACGGTGGTTTGGTGGTGGTAGCTGCCGATGATCCCTCTATGCACTCCAGCCAGAATGAGCAGGACAGCCGTTTCTATGGCGCCTTCGCAATGGTGCCCATAATGGAACCCTCGAACCAGCAGGAGGCCTATGATATGATGCAGAGCGCCTTTGAGTTGTCCGAGAAACTGCGCGAGCCGGTTATTGTGCGTGTGGTTACCCGCTTGGCACACAGCCGTGCGGCTGTTGAGGTGCGCGAGGCATCCGAGATGCAGAATCTTGGAATATGCCAGGAACGTTGGGTACTGTTGCCGGGTATAGCCCGTGCGCGTTATGCCACCTTAATCGACAAGCAGGCCGATATGCTTGCCGCCTCCGAGGCTTCCGTTTACAACAAGCAGGAGCGTGGCGGCGGTTCGTTGGGTATCATAGCCTGCGGCATAGGTTACAATTATGTGAAAGAGGCTGTTGGCAATGCTGCCAACATTCTCAAAGTGAGCCAATACCCATTGCCACAGGCCGCTATATGTCGCCTGGCAAGCGAGAACGATGCTGTTATAGTGGTGGAGGATGGCCAGCCCGTGGTGGAGCAGCAGGTGAAAGCTATGCTTGGTGCAGAATATCCTTTGAAGGGCCGCCTCACAGGCGACTTGCCACGCACGGGCGAGCTCACCCCCGACAATGTGGCGGTGGCTCTTGGTGTGGAACGGAAACAGACGCTTGCGCCTTCGGCCATTGTGGCGCCACGCCCTCCTCAGTTGTGTCAGGGCTGTGGCCACAGGGATGTATATACGGCGCTTAACCAGGTTCTGGCTACATACCCCGATTATAGAATATTCGGCGACATCGGTTGCTACACTCTGGGTGCATTGCCTCCCTTCAAGGCTTTGGCAAGCTGTGTGGATATGGGTGCTTCAATCACTATGGCCAAGGGCGCTGCCGATGCCGGCTTCTTCCCCTCGGTAGCCATCATAGGCGATTCCACCTTCACTCATAGCGGTATGACAGGTCTTCTCGATGCCGTGAACGACAAGAGCAATATCACTGTGGTGATATCGGACAACCTCACCACCGGTATGACAGGTGGCCAGGACTCGGCTGGAACCAGCAAATTCGAGGCCATCTGCGTGGCCCTCGGCGTGGAGCCCGAGCACGTGCGCGTGGTTGTTCCCCTGCCCAAGAATATGGATGAGATTAAACGCATCCTCAAGGAGGAGATAGATTATCCCGGTGTGTCGGTGGTAATCCCCCGTCGCGAGTGTATTCAGACTGCCGCACGCAAAGCGCGTGAGGCACGCAAGGCCAAGGAGAATGCCTGATTCCCGTATAGTAAAAGCAATACCGAATTATGAAAATAGATATTATATTATGCGGTGTGGGAGGGCAAGGTATCCTCTCCATCGCCACCATTATAGGCGAGGCCGCCACAAAGGCAGGTCTTAACCTCAAACAGGCCGAGGTGCACGGTATGAGCCAGCGCGGCGGTGACGTGCAGAGCCATCTTCGTCTCTCCGATGAGGCCATATACAGCGATTTGATAGCACAGGGTGCTGCCGATATGATTATAAGTATGGAGCCTATGGAGAGCCTTCGCTATCTGCAATACCTGGCAGCCGATGGAAAAGTTGTTACAGGCAGCGAACCTTTTGTGAACATACCAAACTACCCCGAAATGGCTTCGGTACAGAGCGAACTGGCAGCCCTGCCTTCAGTGGATATGATGGATATAGATGCCGTGGCCAAGAGTGTGGGTAACCCACGTGGTGCCAATATGGTGCTGCTTGGTATGGCAGCGCGCCACATCCAAATATTGTCGGCCGAGGAACTGCAAGATGCCATACGCACTATTTTTGCCCGCAAGGGAGATGCTGTGGTAGAGGCCAATCTAAAGGCTTTCCAAGCAGGTTTTGAGGGGTAATTCTAAATGCGAAACAATTATGAACAATATAATTCCAAACGATAACTGCCCCTTCTTCAATGAGAAGATGGAGACTATGACGCGAGCCGAGATTGAGGCATTGCAACTCGAACGCTTGCAGGCCACGGTGCGCCATTGTATGAACTCGCCCTTCTATAAAAAACGTTTCCAAGAGGCCGGCATAACACCCGAGGATATCAAAAGCCTCGATGATATAAGGCGCATTCCGTTCACCACAAAACAGGACTTGCGCGATACATATCCCTTTGGTATGGCCAGCGTGCCTTTGAGGGAGTGCACCCGCCTGCACTCATCGAGCGGTACCACAGGTACCCCCACCGTAATCCTTCACACCCGCAAAGACCTTGAGGAGTGGGCTGCACAGGTTGCTCGCAACCTGTGGATGGTGGGCCTGCGTCCCGACGATGTGTTCCAGAACTCCAGCGGATATGGTATGTTCACCGGTGGTCTTGGTTTCCAGTATGGTGCCGAGCGCCTGGGTATGCTCACCGTGCCTGCGGCAGCAGGTAACTCGCTCCGCCAGATAAAATTCATTACCGACTTTGGTACCACAGCCCTGCACGCCGTACCCTCGTATGTCACCCGTCTTTACGAGGTTATGCGCAGTATAGATGTAGATCCGCGCCGCGATACAAAATTGAAGGTGCTTGCCATAGGTGCTGAGCCTCACTCCGAGGAACAGCGCCGCCGCATAGAGGAGATGATGGGTGTGAAAGCCTATAACTCCTTTGGTATGAGTGAAATGTGCGGCCCGGGTGTGGGCTTTGAGTGCCAGGAGCAGAACGGCCTGCACTTTTGGGAAGACTATTACATTGTGGAGATTGTGAACCCCGAAACATTGGAGCCCGTGCCCGACGGCGAGATAGGCGAGCTGGTGCTCACAACCCTCTGCCGCGAGGCTATGCCGTTGTTGCGTTACCGCACCCGCGACCTCACCCGCGTGCTTGGCCGCAGCTGCCCCTGCGGGCGTAACCACGTGCGCATCGACCGTATGCGCGGCCGCAGCGACGATATGATGGTGTTGCGCGGTGTAAATATCTTCCCCATACAGATAGAAAAGATATTGATGAACTTCAGCGAATTGGCAAGCAACTATCTCATAACCCTCACCACCGACAAAGAAAACGACAATATGCTTGTGGAGGTGGAGCTGGAGGAACTCTTTACCGATGATTTCCACCGCTTGCAGGATCTCACCAAGCGCATACAGCGTGCGCTGAAAGACGAAATTCTGCTCACACCGGTTGTAAAGCTCCTGCCTAAAGGTACACTGCCGGTTTCCGATGGCAAGGCTGTGCGTGTGGTGGATAAACGTACCGTGTATCAATAACCCCGTATAAAAATAGAGAACAAACAATGACAACAATAAAACAGCTATCGATATTTATCGAGAACAAGAGCGGAACCCTCATAAAGGTACTCAACCTTCTGAGCGATGCTAAAATACAGATAATAGCATCAACCATAGCCGATACGCAGGACTATGGTATATACCGAGTGCTCTGCTCGGCGCCCCGTGAGGCTTTCACCATACTCAAGGAGAATGGTATAAACGTGCAGTTGACCGATGTGCTTGCCATAGCTATAGAGGACGAGCCCGGCAAGGCGGCCACAGCTATAAATGCACTCTCCGATGCAGGTGTGAATATCCTTTATATGTACTCGTTCCTGTGGCAAGGCAAAGGCGTGCTGGTTATGCGCACCGACAAGAGCGACGAGGCTATGCAGGTTATAGCCCGCAAGAGCATTATTCTATTAGATGAAGATAACTTCAAAAATTAAACGTTATGATATTCAATCCCGAAATGGAATGTATGTCCCGCGAGAATATGCGGGCATTGCAGACAGAACGTCTTATAGCCACTGTTAAACGCTGCTATGAGAATGTGCCTTTTTACAAGAAAAAGATGGACCAGAAGGGTGTTCGCCCCGAGGATATAAAATCAATCGACGACATCACCAAGTTGCCGTTTACCACCAAGTACGATTTGCGCGACGAGTATCCCTTTGGTCTGAATGCTGTACCTATGAGCGAGATAAAGCGTATTCACGCCTCGTCGGGAACAACAGGAAAGCCCGTGGTGGGTACATATACACAGAACGACCTCGACAATTGGGCCGAGTGTGTGGCACGCGTGCTTGCCGTGGGCGATGTGGGCCCGGGCGATGTGGTGCAGGTGTCATACGGGTACGGCCTCTTCACAGGAGGTTTGGGCGCGCACGATGGTGCAGCCAGGCTTGGTGCAGTGCAGTTGCCCACCTCATCGGGTAATTCCGAGAAGCAGGTGATGCTTATGCAGGATTTCGGTACCACTGCGCTCTGCTGCACACCTTCATATGCTCTTCACTTGGCCGAGGTTATGGAAAAATGCGGTATAAAGAAGGAGGACCTCAAACTGCGTGTGGGCTTCTTCGGTGCCGAGCCCTGGACCTGGGGCATACGTCGCGAACTGGAGAGCAAATTCGGCATAAAGGCAATCGATATCTACGGCCTTACCGAAATGTCGGGCCCAGGTGTGGGCGGCGAGTGCCAGTATCAGGATGGTACACACGTGTGGGAGGATATGTTCTACCCCGAGATTATAAACCCCGACACACTGGAGCCCGTGGCACCCGGTGAAAAGGGCGAGCTTGTGTTTACATCGCTGTGCAAGGAGGCTATGCCCATTTTGCGTTACCGCACACGCGACCTCACCAACCTCATCTACGAAAAGTGTCGTTGTGGCCGCACCAGCGTGCGCATTGGTAAGATTCTCGGTCGCAGCGACGATATGCTCATTATTCGTGGCGTGAATGTATTCCCCAGCCAGATAGAGGCCATCCTCACCGAGTTCCCCGCCTTCACTCCCCAGTATTTCATTACCGTGGATAGAAAGCACAACGAGGATACATTTGACCTTGATGTGGAGTTGCGCCCCGACCTCTTCTCGCCCAACCCTGCACGACAAATGCCTTTCATCAAGTATCTTTACGACCGTCTGGTATCTGTCACCGGTATCAAGCCCAACATCCACATCCAGCCCCCCGGAACCATCGCTCGTTCTATGGGCAAGGCAAAGCACGTGCTCGACAAGCGCGATTTCTCGGATTGGGAAAAAGGAAAATAATAAAAAGAAGATGACTAAAAAGTGTATTTTTGCGTTACGCTTGCCTTCAAAATCCTCATTTACGCATAGTAAACTGCGGTTTTTCAGGCTGCGCAAGCCTTAAACTACATCTTTTTATTTCTCGCCGGCCACCCTGCGCAGAATCTCGCTGGAGAAAAGGAAATCGTTAAGCAGCTTGTTGTCGGTGTGCAGTATGTCATCCTTGTTGCCCTCCCACGATATCTCGCCACCGGCAAGGAAGAGTATGTGGTCACCGATGTTCATAACCGAGTTCATATCGTGCGTGTTCACAATGGTGGTTATGTTATACTCCTTGGTGATGCCGTGTATCAGTTCGTCGATAATGAGTGAGGTCTTGGGGTCGAGGCCCGAATTAGGCTCGTCGCAAAAGAGGTAGCGCGGTTCAAGGGCTATGGCGCGGGCAATGGCTGCGCGCTTTTGCATTCCGCCCGACAGTTCCTCGGGGCTTTTGTCCTGTGCATCGAGCAGGTTCACACGTTCCAGGCAAAAGCGTGCGCGTTTAAGTCGCTCGTTGTATGTTTTGGTGGAGAACATATCGAGTGGGAACATCACGTTCTCTAATACACTCATAGAATCGAAAAGGGCTGCGCTCTGAAAAAGCATACCCATTTCGCGACGCAGCAAGTGACGCTCCTTCTTGTTGAACGTGAGCGCGTTGCGCCCGTCGTATAGCACTTTGCCTTTTTCGGGGTCCAGCAAGCCCACAATGCATTTGAGGAGAACGGTCTTTCCGGCACCGCTCTGGCCAATGATGAGGCTTGTCTGCCCCTCTTCAAAGGTGGCGCTTATGTTGTTGAGCACCGTTTGAGTGCCAAACTGCTTGTGTATGTTCTGTATCTCTATCATTGCATAAGTAGCTGGGTTAGTACAATGTCGGCAAACAGGATGAGCGCGCTGCAGCTCACCACCGAATCGGTGCTTGCCTTGCCCACCTCAATGGAGCCGCCCTCCACGGTGTAGCCGTAGAACGATGCCACCGAGGTAATGATGTAGGCAAAAAATATGGCCTTTATTATGCTGCACCATATGTACCATTGCTGAAACTCATATTGCAGGCCGCAGGTGAGGTCGTCGGGTGTCATTATGCCGGTGAAAAAGCCTATTGCATATGCTCCCACAATGCCCGCCACTATGCTGAATATAACCAATATTGGTATCATTGCTATGAGGGCTGTCACCTTGGGCATTATGAGGAAATTGGCCGAGTTCACTCCCATTATCTCCAATGCATCTATCTGCTGTGTCACGCGCATTGTGCCTATCTCCGATGTTATGTTCGAACCCACCTTGCCGGCAAGTATAAGGCACATAATGGAGGATGAAAACTCGAGCAGCATAATCTCGCGGGTGGCATATCCCACCACGAATTTGGGCATCCAGGCGTTTTCAATGTTCAGTTTCATCTGAATGCATATAACCGCTCCTATGAAGAATGAAATGAGCAGCACAATGGGTATGGAGTCTATTCCCAGCTGGAATATCTCGCGCATTGTCTGGCGCATAAATATCCTGCCACTTTCGGGGCGGGCGAATACGCGGCGCATAAGCAACAGATAGCTGCCGAATGTCTTTATGGATTTTGCTATAAACATTTATCTTCTGTTTTCGTGTGCGAAGATACTATTTTTATCTGTCAATAGCATCCGTTGCGCTCTGTTTTATGTTTTTTTGGCTTTGAAAAAGACATAATTGGCAGCCGACGGGCGCAAAAACAGTTACAACGATGCTCCAAAACGGGGCTGCGCTTCCAAAACTTGCGGCAAATGTTGGGCGTAAACCAAAAATGCATTATCTTCGCCACAAAATATGTAAGAAAATGGTTGCATTTGCTGAAAATGAGAATATATCCGCAACTCCCGAGCGTATGGTGTTGCGCACCGAGAACCTTGTGAAACGCTACGGCAAGCGTACCGTTGTGAACAACGTATCCTTCGATGTGAAGCAGGGTGAGATTGTGGGCCTCCTGGGGCCGAATGGTGCCGGCAAAACAACCTCGTTCTATATGACAACGGGGCTTGTGGTACCCAACGATGGTAAAATATTCCTCAACGATACCGAAATTACAAATTTCCCCGTGTACAAGCGTGCCCGCATAGGTGTGGGTTATTTGGCGCAGGAGGCAAGCGTGTTCCGCAAAATGACGGTGGAAGACAACATTGCATCGGTGTTGGAGCTCACAAACAAGCCCAAGGAGTACCAGAAGGAGAAACTCGAAAGCCTCATAGAGGAGTTTCGCCTGCAGAAGGTGCGCAAGAATCTTGGCGACCGCCTTTCGGGTGGTGAACGCCGCCGCACCGAGATTGCCCGCTGCCTGGCCATAGACCCCAAATTCATTATGCTTGACGAGCCTTTTGCGGGTGTCGATCCCATTGCCGTGGAGGATATCCAGTACATAGTGTGGAAACTCAAAGATAAGAACATCGGTATTCTCATTACCGACCACAACGTGCAGGAGACGCTGAGCATTACCGACCGCGCCTATCTGTTGTTCGAGGGAAGAATACTCTTCGAGGGTACCCCCGAGGTGCTTGCCGAGAACCCTGTAGTGCGCGAAAAGTATCTTGGCCGCGATTTTGTACTGCGCAAACGCGAATTTCAGATAGATTAGCATAGAACGGTTCTAAATAATGTAATGGGCGGCAAGGTTGCAAATTGTCAAAACAGCAACCTTGCCGCTATGCTTTTTATGTAAATTGGCTTGCCCTTTTGTCATTTTTGCTCCTTTTTTTTGACTAAAAACGAGCAAAAAGGGGATTTTTTTTGATTATCTCCCCAATAAGTTGTAATTTTGCAGGCCTAATTTGGGTTTAGTATATTATTATAAAATTAAATATATGGAATTTACATTTAAAAACTCAGACGCTACAAGCGCAATTCTGACAGTGAAAATTCAGGAGGCCGACTATGCCTCTTTGGTTGAGAAACAGCTAAAGACAATCCGCCAGAAGGCCAACATCCCCGGTTTCCGTCCCGGTATGGTTCCTATGGGCTTGGTAAAAAAGCAGTATGGCACAGCCGTTAAAGCCGAGGAGATTAACAAACTGCTGCAGACAAAAATCTTTGAGTACATCAAGGAGAACAAGGTTGATATGCTTGGCGAGCCCCTTCCCATCGAGGAGCAGCAGGCTGCTATCGATATGGTAAACGACACAGAGTTTACATTTGAGTTCGAGATTGCTCTTGCTCCCAAGTTCGATGCCACTCTCACCGCAGACGACAAGCTCGCATATTACAAGATACAGCCCACCGACGAGATGATTGACTCTCAGGTACAGGCCTATGCACAGCGTTGCGGCGAGTACAAGCAGGTTGAGAGCTACGAGGATAAGGATATGCTCAAGGGTTCTTTGGTTGAGGCTGCCGAGGAGGGTATCAGCGTTAAGGATGCTGTTATGATGCCTACATATATGAAGAACGACGAGCAGAAGGCTCTCTTTGCAGGTGCCAAGGTGGGCGATGTCATCACATTCAACCCCACAACCGCATTCGATGGCAGCGAGGCCGAGCTTGCTTCTCTTTTGAAGATTGAAAAGAGCGAGGTTGCCGCTCACGCAGGCGAGTTCACCTTCACTATTTCCGAAATCACACGCTTCGTTGCAAGCGAGTTGAACCAGAATGTGTTCGACGCTGCATTTGGCAAGGACACTGTTAAGAGTGAGGAGGAGTTCCGCGCTAAAATAGGCGAGCAGATTTCAGAGCGTTTTGCAGTTGACAGCGACTACAAACTCTTGCTCGATACACGCAGCTACCTTATGGAGCGCATTGGCAAGATGGAGTTCCCCGAGGCTCTCTTGCGTCGCATTATGGAGATGAATAAGGCCGAGGGTGCCGAGAGCATCAGCGAGGAGGATTTCCAGAAGAGCATCACAGAACTCTCTTGGCACCTTATCAAGGAGCAGCTTGCCAAGAAATTCGAGGTTAAGATAGACGACAACGACGTTCTGGCTGTAGCCAAGGCTGCCACACGCGACCAGTTTATGCAGTATGGTATGGGCAACGTTCCCGAGGAGCTTCTGGAGAACTATGCAACAGGTATGCTCAAGCAGGAGAAAACACGCGAGGCTCTTATCAACCGCGCTGTCGACATTAAACTCATCGAGGCTGTAAAGAGCACCGTTACATTGAACGAGGAGCAGATTTCCGTTGAGGATTTCAACAAAAAGCTCGCCGAGAACGATAAATAATATAAATAAGATTGTAAAACCGTGTTGATTATGAAGGATGATTTCAGAAAATATGCTACCAAGCATTTGGGAATGAGCAGTATGGTGCTCGACGATGTGCTCAAAGTGCAGTCGCAGTATCTTAACCCCTACATTTTGGAGGAGCGTCAGTTGAACGTGACTCAGATGGATGTGTTCTCTCGTCTGATGATGGACAGAATCATCTTTCTTGGAACACAGATTGACGACTACACTGCAAACACATTGCAGGCGCAGCTGCTCTACCTCGATTCGGTAGATAACAGCAAGGATATCTCTATCTACATAAACTCGCCCGGTGGCTCTGTGTATGCAGGCTTGGGTATATACGACACAATGCAGTTCATTGGCAGCGATGTGGCCACCATCTGTACAGGTATGGCTGCAAGTATGGCTGCCGTGCTGTTGGTGTCGGGTGCCGAAGGCAAACGCTCGGCGCTCACACACAGCCGTGTGATGATTCATCAGCCCCTTGGCGGAGTGCAGGGCCAGGCCAGCGATATTGAAATTACAGCCCGTGAAATTCAGAAACTGAAGAACGAGTTGTACACCATCATTGCCGACCACAGCCACCAACCCTTTGACAAAGTGTGGGCCGACAGCGACCGCGACTACTGGATGACCGCTGCCGAGGCCAAGGAGTATGGTATGATAGACAATGTGCTTTCGCGTAAAAAATAATTATGGCCGAAAAGAACAAGAAACGTTGTAGCTTTTGCGGCAGAACAGAGGACCAGGTGGCGCTGCTTATGACCGGAATGACCGGCTATATATGCAACGACTGCGTGGAGCAGGCGCATAATATATTGCGCGAAGAGGCTCTCTTGCCCAAAAGCGATTTCGAAATGAAGGAGTTGCCCAAGCCCAAAGATATAAAGGCGTTCCTCGATGAATATGTGATAGGGCAGGATGCGGCAAAATGTGCGTTGGCAGTGTCGGTCTATAACCACTACAAGCGTCTGTTGCAACGCGACAGCGGCGACGATGTAGAGATAGAAAAGAGCAACATAGTGATGGTGGGCAGCACGGGAACAGGTAAAACCCTCCTTGCCCGCACCATCGCCCGCTTGCTCAAAGTGCCCTTTACTATAGTAGATGCCACGGTGCTTACCGAGGCCGGTTATGTGGGCGAGGATATCGAGAGTATTCTCACGCGTCTGTTGCAGGTTGCCGACTATAATGTGGAGGCTGCCGAGCGCGGTATTGTATTTATAGACGAGATAGACAAGATTGCCCGCAAGAGCGACAATCCCTCTATTACGCGCGATGTGAGTGGCGAGGGCGTGCAGCAGGGCCTTTTGAAACTGCTCGAGGGCTCGGTGGTGAACGTGCCGCCACAGGGTGGTCGCAAGCACCCCGACCAAAAGATGATTCCCGTGAACACAAAGCACATATTGTTTATATGCGGCGGTGCGTTCGACGGCATAGAGAAGAAAATTGCACAGAGGCTCAATACCCACATAGTCGGTTACAACTCGGTGCAGAACAGCTTCAAGATAGACAAGGGTGATATGATGCAGTATGTCACTCCTCAGGATTTGCGCTCCTTTGGCCTTATACCCGAGATTGTGGGGCGCTTGCCCATTCTCACGTCGTTGCGCCCGCTCGACCGCGGTGCGTTGCGCAATATTCTTACCGAGCCTAAAAATTCCATAATAAAGCAGTATATAAGGCTTATGGAGATGGATGGCGTGGAGTTGTCGTTCGACAGCGATGCCCTCGATTACATAGTGGATATGGCTGTGGAATATAAGTTGGGAGCCCGTGGGTTGCGCTCCATTGTAGAGTCTATAATGCAGGATAAGATGTTCGAGATTCCGTCGAGCGGCGAAAGAACCTGTGTTATCACGAAAGCGTATGCCCAGGAGCAGATGGCGAAGAACGGCGCTTTAAGCGCAATGGCATAAATGACAAAATACCCTCTCGGTGCACCGAGAGGGTATTTTGTAAAATGTGCGCAAAGTTTTTCTCGGGGGTGATAAATATGTTCGTGCAGGCCGGTGTCGGCGCGTTTCATTGGCTGTCGCCAAAATAAATGATTACACAAGAGAAATATATTGAAAAATATATTGGAAAAATTTGGCGGTTTAGTAGAGATATTTATAACTTTGTTAGCAAATAGGCATATTGTAAAATGACGAAGAAGTACAAATTGACGGAGATTCTCAAAGAGAATTTCGGCTTTGACACATTTAAGGGGGATCAGGAGGCGGTCATCAAAAATCTCCTTGCAGGAAATGATGCCTTTGTGCTGATGCCTACGGGCGGTGGAAAATCTTTGTGCTACCAGTTGCCTTCGCTCATAATGGAGGGCACGGCCATTGTTATTTCGCCACTTATTGCCCTTATGAAAAACCAGGTTGATGCCATCAGAAACCTTAACGAGGAGGATGGTGTCGCACATTTCTTGAACTCCTCGCTCACCAAGCAGGCAATAGAGGAGGTGAAAGCCGATGTTGTTGCCGGCAAGACCAAGTTGCTTTATGTGGCCCCCGAATCGCTCACAAAAGAGGATAACGTGGAGTTTCTCAAAAGCATCAAGATTTCTTTCTATGTAATAGATGAGGCTCATTGTATTTCGGAATGGGGGCACGACTTCCGTCCCGAATATCGTCGCATACGCCCCATTATAAACGAAATAGGACCGGCACCTGTAATAGCCCTTACGGCTACTGCTACAAACAAGGTGCGCGACGACATAAAAAAGAACCTTGGAATACAGAATGCGCCCGATTTCAAATCGTCATTCAATCGTCCGAACCTCTACTACGAGGTACGTTCAAAGACAAAGGATGTCGACAAGGATATCATAAAATATATAAAATCGAACCCCGGGAAGTCGGGTATCATATATTGTCTGAGCCGCAAGAAGGTTGAGGAACTTGCCGAGGTGTTGCAGGCCAATGAGATTTCGGCAAAGGCGTACCACGCCGGTATGGACTCGGACGTGAGGTCGCAAACGCAAGACGACTTCATAATGGAAAGGATAGATGTGATTGTTGCAACTATTGCTTTCGGTATGGGCATAGACAAGCCCGATGTGCGCTATGTAATACACTATGACATCCCCAAGAGCCTCGAAGGCTACTACCAGGAGACTGGCCGTGCGGGCCGCGATGGTGGCGAGGGTAATTGTATTGCCTATTACAATAGCAAAGATTTGCAGAAATTGGAAAAATTCCTGGAGGGCAAGCCGCTTGCCGAGCAGTATATAGGCCGCCAGTTGTTGCACGAGACAACAGCCTATGCCGAGTCGTCGGTTTGTCGCAGAAAATTGTTGTTACATTATTTTGGTGAAAATTACGAAGTGGAAAATTGTGGTAATTGTGATAACTGCCTCTCTCCCAAAAAGCAGATAGAGGCACAGGAGATGCTTGAAACCGTAATAGAGGCTGTTCTTGCATTGAAAGAGAATTTTAAGGCAGAATATGTTATAGATGTGCTTATGGGCAAGGAGACTGCCGACATACAGTCCCATATGCACGACGAGTTGGATTGCTTTGGCTGCGGTGTAGATGACGAGCCCAAGCGCTGGAATGCCGTCATACGTCAGGCGCTCATAGCCGGCTACCTTGATAAGGATGTTGAGAACTATGGTCTTTTGAAGGTGACGAAAGAGGGCCGTAAATTCCTGGACCACCCCAAATCGTTCAAGATTGTGGAGGATAGGGATTTTACCGAGGAAGAGGCTGTTGTGCAGAGCGGCAGTACATTTGCAGTGGACCCCGAGCTATATGCGATGCTCAAGAATCTGCGCAAGAAGCTATCAAAGCAGCTCGAACTGCCGCCCTATGTGATATTCCAGGACCCGTCGCTCGAGGCTATGGCCACTACATACCCCATAACATTCGACGAACTCAAGAATATCCCCGGTGTGGGTGAAGGCAAAGCAAAACGTTATGGCGAGGAGTTCTGCGCTCTCATCAAACGCCATTGTGAGGAGAATGAGATAGACCGTCCCGAGGATTTCCGCGTGCGCACGGTTGCCAACAAATCCAAACTCAAAGTTGGTGTCATAAGCGCCATAGACCGCAAGGTGGCACTCGACGACCTTGCAATAAGCCTTGGCGTGGAGTTTGAGGATTTGCTCGAGGATGTGGAAAAGATTGTATATTCGGGCACGAAACTGAATATAGACTATTTCCTCGAGGAGATTATGGACGAAGAGAACATCCAGGAGATATATGACTACTTCAAGAACTCCGATACCGATAACATCGATGCCGCACTTGACGAGTTAGGTGCCGATTATAGCGAGGAGGAGATACGTCTTGTACGTGTGAAATTCATATCCGAGATGGGTAACTGATTTGGTAAATAAAAAAACAATATAGATAAATGAACGATTTTATTAAAGACAAAATTGCAATAGACGGTCTCACTTATGACGACGTGTTGCTTATCCCCGCATACTCCGAGGTGTTGCCCAAGGAGGTGTCTATGAAAACAAAGTTTTCGCGTAACATCGACCTAAATGTTCCCTTCGTCACAGCGGCGATGGACACGGTAACCGAGGCAAAAATGGCAATTGCCATTGCTCGCGAGGGTGGTATAGGTGTTATTCACAAGAATATGTCAATTGCCGAGCAGGCTCATCAGGTAGCCATAGTGAAGCGTGCCGAAAATGGTATGATATACGACCCTGTAACCATCAAGGTTGCCGCAACAGTAAAGGACGCCCTCGACCTTATGGCCGAGTATCACATTGGTGGTATTCCCGTTGTGGGCGAGGATAAGAAGCTGGTTGGTATCGTCACCAACCGCGACCTCCGTTTCGAGGCCGATATGAAGCGCCCCATAAGCGAGGTTATGACAAGTGAGAATCTTGTGGTAACCCACCAGAAAACAGATATGGAGTCAGCGGCTACAATCTTGCGCCAGAACAAGATTGAGAAGCTCCCCGTAGTGGATAACGATGGCAAGCTCATCGGTCTTATCACATACAAAGATATCACCAAGGCCAAGGACAAACCTATGGCTTGCAAGGATTCAAAAGGTCGTCTGCGTGTGGCAGCCGGCGTGGGTGTAACCGTGGATGCAATGGACCGCATTAAGGCGCTTGTGGATGCAGGTGTCGATGCCATTGTAATAGATACCGCGCACGGCCACTCGGCAGGTGTTATAAATAAACTGAAAGAGGCTAAAGCCGCTTTCCCCAATATAGATATAGTTGTTGGTAACGTGGCTACAGGCGAGGCTGCCAAGATGCTTGCCGAGGCAGGTGCCGATGCCATCAAGGTTGGTATAGGCCCCGGTTCAATATGTACCACCCGCGTGGTTGCCGGTGTGGGTGTTCCCCAGCTGTCGGCAGTTTACGATGTGGCCAAGGCATTGGAAGGCACAGGTATTCCTCTTATTGCCGACGGTGGTTTGCGCTACTCGGGCGATGTTGTCAAGGCGCTCGCAGCCGGTGCATACAGCGTGATGATTGGCTCGTTGGTGGCCGGTACTGAGGAGTCTCCCGGCGACACAATCATCTTTAACGGCCGTAAGTTCAAGGCCTATCGCGGTATGGGTTCTTTGGAGGCTATGGAGTGTGGTTCAAAAGACCGTTATTTCCAGGCCGACACTGCTGACAAGAAAAAGCTTGTTCCCGAGGGTATTGCAGCCCGTGTGCCCTATAAAGGTACTCTCAACGAGGTTATATACCAGTTGGTTGGCGGTTTGCGCAGCGGTATGGGTTACTGCGGTGCCCCCGACATAGATACATTGCACAATGCCAAGTTTGTGCGCATAACCAATGCCGGTGTGTTGGAGAGTCATCCTCACGATGTTGCCATCACCAGCGAGGCTCCCAACTATAGTCGTCCCGAATAACAAAGGAGTTATATGAATTTAGGCAGAATCTTTTTAACATTTGCTATAGGTCTCTCTTCTGTTGCTCTTGTGGCACAGGAGAGCGATCCTGTACTTATGACCGTGGCGGGCAGGGATATCACCCGCTCCGAGTTTGAGTATGCATTCAATAAAAACAATGTGAGCGATGGGCAGACGGCCGAGGAGTATCTCCCAATGTTTGTCAATTTCAAACTGAAGGTGGCCGAGGCCATTGCGCAAAGGCTCGACACGCTCTCGTCTTTCAGAAACGAGTATAAGAAAGACCGTGCAGCCCTTGCCGAGGATTACTTGATAGACAAAGAGTTTATCGAGGAAGAGGCTCACAGGATATATGCAAAGGACTCTGCCGTCATAGGCTCAAGCGGCATTCTCAGCGTGTCGCAAATAGCGATAAGAGTGTCGCAGACTGCATCCGCCGAAACCGTTGCGGCTGCCAAAGCCCGTATGGATTCGGTATATGCATTGTTGCAGGGTGGCGCTACATTCGAGGAGGCTGCCGCTTCAATAGGTATCACGGCAAGCAACTTGCGCCCTGTGGAGATTGTCCGCGGTCAGGCATACGAGGAGTTTGAGAATGCTGCATTTGCCCTTGCCGATGGCGAGTATTCGGCTCCCTTTCGCTCTCCCGCAGCATATCACATTGTGAAACGCCTGTCGGTACGCCCCTTCGGCACTTTCGAGCAATACAAGGCGGGTATTATGAAGATGCTTGAGCAGCAGAACATACGCAAGGCTGCACAGATAAAGAAAGGGCTTGCTCTTGCACAGCAGATGGGTGGCAATCTCACTGCCGAACAGGCCCTTGCACGAGAGGACAGCCTGCTGGAGGCGAAATATCCCGAATTCGGTCGTCTTATGAAGGAGTACTACGAAGGGCTGCTCTTCTTTGAGATATCTACCCGCGAGGTGTGGAACAAGGAGGAGGACCTCGACAAGGCTCACGCAAAGTTCTTCAAGAAGAACAGGAAAAAATATAAATTCGACTCACCCCGTTTCAAAGGTGCTGTGATAAATGCAGCCACTCAGGAGGTGCTCGACAGTGCAAAGAAACACCTTGATGGCAAGAATTTAGACGAGTATCGCGCGGTAGCCGAGAAATATTTTGTTAACGATTCGGCCCGTATAATACGCCTTGAGCTCGGTGTATATGCCATAGGCGACAATAAATGGGTTGACAAGCTGGCCTTTGGGCAGGGCGAGGGCGGTCGCGTGATGAAGAGCCTCCCCTACGTCGGCCTTGTGGGTAAGGAGATTTCCGCTCCCGAGGCTTATACCGATGTGAAGGCCGCTGTTGCCGACGATTACAACAAATACAAGGAGCAGAAATGGGTTAAGAAACTTCGTAAAAAGTATAAAGTTACAGTAAATAAAGAGGTGCTAAAAACGGTTAATAATCACGATTGACAAAAGATATTTGGTATCTTTGCACCAAACGCCATTCACCATAAATAAATGAAACAGGTTGCAATTCTTCTCCATACAATGATTATGGTTGCGTGTGCGGCATTTGTAATGTCGTGCCAAGAGGAGATTATGCACCGCGGAAGAACTCCGCTCGTGAGCGTGGGTAGGGAGTTTCTTTATGTGGAGGATGTAGAGCGTTTCTATTCGGCCAACCCGCCTGCTGCCGACAGTGCCGGGTATGTCGATGAATTTATTAACCGTTGGATAGAAGAGGCGCTATTCTATAATGTGGCATTGCGCAATGTTCCGTCGTCTGACAAGATAGACAGGTTGGTTGAGGGTTACAGGCGCAGCCTTGTGCTCAATCTCTATCAGGATGGCTTGGTGGAACAGCACTTGCGCAATGATATAATAGATGAAGAGGTTCAGGCTTTTTATAAAGCCAACAGCCAAATGTTCGAGGTAGAGGAGCCCATAATGATGGGCATCTTTCTGCGCGTGAAGAAGGGTGCTCCCAAGCTGTCCTCGCTGCGTAAGTGGTACAAGAGCCGCGCAATAGAGGACCTGGAGAAACTCGATAAATACAGCCTTGCAGACGATGCGCAATATGAATATTTCGCCGAAACCTGGCAACGCGTCTCCGATATTGCCGCAAAAACGCCCATTACCGAAGCCGACCTGCTGCAACGCCTCTCACGCAGTGCGGCCATAGAACTGAATGACAAGGAGTATATCTATTTTATCTCTGCCGATTCTTTAATAGGCAAGGGAGGCTTGAAACCGGTGGAACTTGTTGAGGGTGATATCCGTAACCTGCTTGCCAATACCAAGAAGGTAAGTTTTATCAAAGAAAAGAAACGTGCTCTTTTTGACGAGGCCAAAGAAAAGGGCTCCATAAAATATTATAGCAAATAGAATGATTGCGGCGAATCTCTCGCCGTGGTTGTATAGTATAATGAAAATGATGAACAAATATATATCAGGTGTATTTTGCGTTTTTGCCCTGTTGCTTGTAAATAGCAGCGTGGTGGCGCAGGACAATGTTATCGACCGTGTAGAGTGGGTAGTGGGCGATAAGTCCATACTGCGTTCCGACATCGAGGAGGCTATTAAGTATTGGACACTCGAAGGACGGAAATTCGATGGAGACCCCTACAGCGTGGTGGGCGAGGACCTGGCTGTTCAGCAGCTGTTTCTCCACCAGGCGGCCATAGACAGTATTGAAATTCCCGAAACAAGGCTTCTGCGCCAGGTTGATGCGCAGATTGATGCCTATATCCAGCGTGCAGGTTCTAAAGAGAAACTCGAGGAGTATCAGAAAATGCCCGTCAGCAAAATTCGTGAAATGCTTTACGAGAACCTGAACAACCACTTCACAATGCTCGAAATGAGGAAAAAGATTGTGGGCGACATCAAGGTGTCCCCCGCGTTGGTTCGTCGTTTCTACGAGTCGCTCCCCGAGGACAGCATCCCCTTTGTGCAGCAGCAGGTGGAGGTGCAGATTATTACAATGGAACCTCCGATTGATATGGAGGAGATAGACCGCGTGAAAAACGAACTGCGCGGTTATTCCGACCGCATTATGAGTGGCGAAACAAGTTTCTCCACAATGGCGTTGCTCTATTCCGAGGACCCGGGTTCGGCACGTATGGGTGGCGAGCTCGATTATAGAGGCCGTGGCCAGTTTGTGCCCGAGTTTGCCACCGTGGCATTCAACCTCACCGATCCCAACAAGGTGTCCAAGATTGTGGAGACCGAGTATGGTTTCCACATCATACAGCTCATAGACAAGAGGGGCGACCGAATAAAGGTGCGCCACATCCTGCGCAAGCCGCGTGTTTCAACGGCCAATATAAAAACAATGCTGGCATCGCTCGACTCCATTGCCACCGACATAAAGAACGACTCGGTTACCTTTGAAGAGGCTGTGCTTGCCTGCTCTTTCGACAAAGAGACGCATAACAACTATGGTATTATGTACAACAAGGAGACAGGTTCGTCGCGTTTCCAGTTACACGAGTTGCCGGTGGATGTTGCGCGTGTTGTCGAGGATATGGCTGTGGGCGAGGTATCTTCACCCTTTACTATGATGCTCGATAATGGCAAGACCATTTGTGCTATAGTGAAACTTAAGACAAAGATAGATGCTCACAAGGCAAGCCCCAAAGAGGATTATGAGATTTTGCAGGAGCTCTACAAAAATAAGTTGAGCGAGGAGCGCACGGCAGAGTGGATACGCGAAAAGCAGAGGACTACCTATGTGCGCCTAAATGGCGATGCAAAGACCGAGGATTTCAAATTCAAAGGTTGGGTATTCTACGACGATAATAAATGATGGCTTGGGCGATGACTAAAATAAAACTGCTCATATTGTTCTTGCTGTGTGTGCCCGTGTTGCAGGCACAGGAGTTTGTTCCCTCTGCTGTGCCCGACAGCACCGAGAGGAAGAGCCCCACTTATGTGTATATGCTGCACGCCGACTCTACAAAGTTCGATAAAGCCCGCGTGCCCGATGCATTCATTCTTGTGGGTGATGTCTCCTTCCGTCGCGACAGTATGTATATGTTCTGCGACAGCGCCTATTTCTATACCAAGCAGAACTCTGTGCGTGCATTCGGCAATGTGAAGATGGAGCAGGGCGACACCCTTTTTCTCTATGGCGATTACCTGGAGTATGACGGAAACACCAACCTCGCCCGCGTGCGTAATAATGTGCGCCTTATAGACAAGGAGACGGTACTCGAAACCGATAGTCTCGATTTCGACCGAAATATGAATTTGGGCTATTATTTTGATGGGGGTTCGCTCTACGATGGTCAGAGTACGTTGGAGTCTATGTGGGGTGAGTATCGTGTGGGTACCAAAGAGGCTGTTTTCAACGACCGTGTGAGCCTCTCCAACCCGCAATTCAATATGCATTCCGATACTCTTGTTTACAACACGGCAAGCAAGGTGGCAACCATTGTGGGCCCCACCGATATATATAATGGAGCCGATAATCACATATACACCGAACTGGGGCGATACAATACTGCAAGCCGCCAGGCAACCCTGCTCAAACGCTCGGTTTTGAACAATGGTGCCAAGAGTGTTACCGCCGACTCTATTTTCTATGATATCGCGGCAGGTATCAGCGAAATATTTGGTGATATACGTTATGTGGACCCGGAAAACCGCAATATGCTCACAGGCAACTATGGCTATATGAATGAAATAACCGATTCTGCCTATGTGACCGACAGGGCTGTGGTAGTCGATTTCTCGCAAAAGCAGGATTCCCTGTTCCTGCACGCCGATACCATTTGGGCTGTATCGCATAATGTTGATACCGACTCTCTTTACCGCCAGATAAGGGCCTATCACGGCGTGCGTGCCTACAGCAAAAGTATGCAGGCATCGTGCGACTCGCTTGTGTTCGATTCACGCGACTCCTGTATGACAATGTACAAGGACCCCATCCTGTGGAACGAGGGTATCCAGTTGCTTGGCGAGCAGATAAAAATGTATATGGACACGGCTTCAATCGATTGGGTACACGTGATAAACCAAACCCTCTATGCCGAGGCGATGGATTCCGTGAATTACAACCAGATAAACGGCAAGGAGATGAAATTCTATTTTGCCGATGGCCGTTTGAGAGAAATGCACGTCATAGGTGGTGCCAATGTGGTCTATTTCCCAATGGACGAGGATAGTGTTATCGTGGGAATGAACACCACCGTTGCCGGTAAGATATCGGCATATATGAAGGAGGGGCAGATGGATCGCATCGTTGTCCCCAACCGTTCAAGCGGTGTGTTCTATCCATTGAGCAAGGCGCCCGCAACGGCCAAGTATCTCGAAAATTTTGCCTGGTTCGATTATGTGCGCCCGCTAAGTAAAGAGGATATTTTCAACAGCAGAGGCAAGGAAAAGGATATGATGCTTAAAATCATACGTCACGACCGCATACCTTTGCCCACACTCGACAGGTTTAACAAAGATAAAAAAGAGAGATAGCGATGGGATTCTTCAAGATGGGTGCTCCGCGTAAATTCGAGCACAAATATATATATGTGGATGAGCGTCGCGAAAAGCTCGAGAAGATAGAAAACAAGGCCAAACGCGATTTGGGGCTGCTGCCCCCCGAGGAACTTTCATACAGAGAGCGCATTCAGGGTGCGTTTACCAATTCCACAACGCACCTTAAGCGTCGCAAGCAGAACAGCGGGCATATGAAAACCCAAACACTCATTGTGATGCTTCTCATAGCAATCTTTGTTCTACATTATCTACTGACCGGCTCCTGGAGCTTCTAAGGAAACAACAATGCAAGATATCATACATCTATTACCCGATTCCGTCGCCAATCAGATAGCTGCGGGAGAGGTGGTTCAGCGCCCCTCTTCGGTGGTGAAGGAGCTTATGGAAAACGCCATAGATGCCGGTGCCACCAAGGTGCAGGTGCTTGTGAGTGATGGTGGCCGCACGCTTGTGCAGGTTATTGATAATGGAGTGGGTATGTCCGAAACCGACGCCCGTCTGGCTTTCGAGCGCCACGCGACATCGAAAATAAAAAAGGCCGAGGACCTTTTTGCACTCAATACTATGGGCTTCCGTGGCGAGGCTCTTGCCTCCATTGTGGCCGTGTCGCAGGTGGAGCTTACTACCCGCCGCGCCGACGACGAATTGGGAACGCAGATAATGTTTTCGGGCTCCGAGTTGCAGTCGCAGGAGACTGTGGCTGCCCCCGTTGGTAGCAATTTCAAGGTGAAGAACCTTTTTTTCAATATACCCGCCCGTCGCAAATTCCTGAAATCGACGCAAACCGAGCTCAATAATATCGTATCGGAATATGAGCGCGTGGCGTTAATCAACTGCGATGTCGAGTTCTCGCTCCTGCATAATGGAGTGGAACTGTCGCAACTGCCCGTTTCGTCGTTCCGCCAAAGAATAGTGAATATATTCGGCAAAAAGATAAATTCGCATTTGCTAGAGGTGTCGGTAGATAGCACCCTCATAAAGATAAAAGGCTTTGTAGGTGCCCCCGAAAGCGCCCGCAAAAAAGGAGCATTGCAATATTTCTTTGTTAATGGGCGTTATATGCGCCACGCCTATTTTGCCAAGGCTGTGCAGGAGGCATTTGCAAATATAGTGCCTGCCGGTGAACAGGTGCCGTTCTTTCTCTGCCTTAATGTTGAACCTTCGCGCATAGATGTAAACATCCATCCCACAAAAACCGAAATAAAGTTTGAGGATGAACCCGGTTTGTGGAAAATTATCCTTGCGGCCGTGCGCGAGTCGCTTGGCAGGTTCAATGTGGCTCCCGGGCTCGATTTCTCGCTCGACGATATGCCCGAAATTCCGGTGATGGATATTGCAGCGGCGGGTGACAGAGCCCCCGTTGCGGCGCCGACGGTTTCATACGACCCCACCTATAACCCTTTCAAAAAGAATGCGCCCGAATATAGGAAAACCGATAATTCCTATTGGGAAAAACTGTACGAAGGTGCAGAAAAGATGCCTAATGTAGAGGACTCTTTTAACTCAGCTCCTTGTGATGAATTCCTTGCATCGCTTGCAGAATCACCGCAGCATAAGAGCGAAATATATGTGCCCGAGCTGCTTGCGCAGTATAAGGGGCAGTATATATTGCTATCCTCTGAAAACGGACTTATGCTTGTTCACCAACGCAGAGCACACATAAGGGTGCTGTTCGAAAAATTCCGTAAACAGTTATATGACAAACGTGGCACAATCCAGGGCCTTCTCTTCCCCGAAAGGATAGAGTTGTCGGTGGCAGAAAGCCTCACGCTCGACTATATTATGGAGGAGCTCTCCTATCTGGGCTTTGACATATCGTCGCTGGGGCACGGCAGCTATGCCATACAAGGTGTGCCGGCAGGGCTCGATGGGCTCGAACCGGCCACGCTGCTTACCGAAATTGTTCACTCTGTTATAGAGCAGACATCCGCCCCCAAGGAGAAGTTGTATGAAAAAATGGCTCTTTCAATGGCAAAGCAGATGGCTGTGGTGGCAGGGCAGGTGTTGCAGCGCGAGGAGATGGTGGCTCTTGTTACAGAGCTTTTTGCAACCGAAACTCCGCAATATACCCCGGACGGTGCCGTTGTGACACATACATTGCAAGACAGCGAATTGGCTCGTTTCTTTTCAAAATGATGAGATTTTTCTTCATTATGATGTATGTAGCCGTGTCTTACTGTTAAATAATGTTAACACAAAATTCTTTTGTATAAACGATTAATATCACTTTGTGAATTTTATGTAAATTTGCAAAGTAAAATACTAGCTATATGCGTAACTATGCTTGTCCGTGAGTGTCGTGTGGCGTAAACAATTGTGTAATATGGCTGTTTTTATATAGTAGGTAAAGAAATAAAGAGAATTATTAATTATAGAATCTAATTAGTTTAAGTATGAAAAAGTTTATGATTTCACTGGCAATTGCCAGTATTGCAATGGTCTCTTTTGCACAGGAGGCTGTTAGCGAGGTCGTAGTTCCCACTAAGAAGAATCAGTACGTTACCAACACATTCGGTAGCAACTGGTTTATGGGTGTGAACGGCGGTGTAAACCTTTACAATGGCGTTTTTATGAATGGTGAGAGCGTGTTTGACCACATTGCTCCCGCAGTTCAGGTTTATGCAGGTAAATGGCACACTCCCGGCTTCGGATGGAGAGTTGCTTACAATGGCCTCAATGTTCAGACTTATGAGGAGGCTCCTCACAAGACATTTATGAATTTCCACTTCGATGCTATGTTCAACCTCAGCAATCTTATCTGGGGCTACAACGAGGAGCGCATCTGGAACTTCATACCTTATGTAGGTGCCGGTTGGGGTGCAAGAAAGATCTTTGATGATGAGTATGGAGATGGTGACTTGACTGGCTCTATCACAGCTCACGCAGGTTTGATGAACACATTCCGTGTTTCTAAGCACTGGGCTATCAACTTTGAGCTTGGTACAACATTCCTCCGCAATGGTTTTGGTGGTAAAGCCGGTCGCAGCGGTCACGATATGCTCTTCACAGCTCTTGCCGGTGTTACTTACAAGTTCAACAAGGTAGGTTGGGACGAGGCTGCTGACGTTGATGCCATCATGGCTATGAACACAGCTGCTCTTGCAGAGCTCAACACTCAGTTGCAGGCTAAAGAGACAGAGAACGCAGGTTTGAAGAACCAGTTGGTTGCTGCAAAGAACAACTTGGTTCAGGCGCAGGAGGCTTTGAAGGCAGAGCAGGGCAAGGTTTTGAACATTTCTCAGTCTGTGTTCTTCGCTTTCAACTCTTCAAAGATCGACAGCAAGAAGGAGATTATCAACTTGCAGGCTTTGGCAGATGCTGTTAAGAACTCTAATGCAAGACTCAATGTTGTAGGTTATGCCGACAGCGCTACAGGCTCTGCTACATACAACCAGAAACTTTCTGAGGCTCGTGCAAACGCAGTTATCGACAAGCTCGTTGAGTTGGGCGTTCCCAAGGCTAAGATTGTTGCCGAGGGTAAGGGTGGTGTTGATACAGAGAAACCCGCTCGTTTGAACCGTCGCGTAATCATCTCAATTGTTGAATAATTGAACAATAATTGATATATGAGCGAGCAGGCATTGCCTGCTCGCTTTTTTTGTCTCTATGCGAAAGCCTGTTTTGTTACTTTGTGGCTTTTGTGGGCTGCCTACAGTCGATGGTTTTGTCTGTTGTTTTCAACTTTTTTCTAAAATAAACCGCAAAATATTTGGTGGCTATAAAAAAAAGCGCTACTTTTGCATCGCAATTAAGGATTGCGCACTTATTGGACGTTTAGCTCAGCTGGTTTAGAGCATCTGCCTTACAAGCAGAGGGTCGGCGGTTCGAATCCGTCAACGTCCACCGAAGGAACCTGTGCATTATTGCCCAGGTTTATTTTTTTATATAAATATTTCTTTTTTACATAATCTTTCTCTTTTTAGCAATAATTTTAATAAACTTTACTCTATGAGTGAGTGTTTATGCTTAAAAAGTGCTATTTTTGCAACTGCTTTGTTTTATTGCCATAGTTGTTGTCGTGCGCCGGCACGTTATACGGCTTTTTGTATGGCAGTGGTTGCTACAGAGCGTGTCAATAGCATAGAATAACCAAAAGAAACAGATAAAATGGAACTTAATATCCTTACCGCCGTTTCTCCCATTGACGGCCGTTACAGGGGGAAAACCGAGGCTCTTGCCGAGTATTTTTCAGAGTATGCGTTGATGAAATATCGCGTGTTTGTGGAGATAGAGTACTATATAGCTTTGTGCGAATTGCCCATACCGCAACTTGCCGGTGTGGATAAGGCGCTTTTCCCTCGCTTGCGCGAAATATATTCGGCGTTCACGGCTGCCGATGCAAGCCGCATTAAGGAGATTGAGAGGGTTACCAACCACGATGTAAAGGCGGTTGAGTATTTTATAAAGGAGAAATTCGATGCTATAGGCGGGCTCGATGCATATAAGGAGTTTGTGCATTTCGGTCTCACATCGCAGGATATAAACAACACATCTATACCTTGCTCCATAAAGGATGCCCTTGCGCAGGTATATTACCCCGCAATAGAGGAGCTCATTGCGCAGCTCAAGGAGTATGCGCAGGCGTGGAAAGATATACCTATGCTTGCACGCACTCACGGCCAACCGGCCTCTCCCACCCGCCTGGGCAAGGAGATTATGGTGTTTGTCTATCGTTTGGAGACACAGCTTGCCGAGCTCAAGCGTTGCGCAATTTCTGCTAAATTCGGTGGTGCCACCGGTAATTTCAATGCTCACAGCGTGGCATACCCCTCAATCGATTGGGTGGCGTTTGCCAACAAGTTCGTGGCCGAGAAGCTGGGGTTGCAGCGCGAGCAGTATACCACACAAATCTCCAATTACGATAATTTGGCTGCCCTGTTCGATGCTATGCGCCGCATAAACATCATCATAATGGATATGGACAAAGACTTTTGGCAGTATATCTCAATGGAGTTCTTCAAACAGAAGATTAAGGCCGGCGAGGTAGGCTCAAGTGCAATGCCTCACAAGGTGAACCCCATAGATTTTGAGAACAGCGAGGGTAACCTGGGTATAGCAAACGCAATCCTCGACCACCTGTCGATGAAGCTGCCCATTTCGCGCCTACAGCGCGACCTCACCGACTCCACCGTGCTCCGTAACGTGGGTGTTCCTATGGGCCATATGATGATTGCCATTAAGAGCTCGCTCGTGGGCTTGCGCAAGTTGTTGCTTAATGAGGGCGCAATATATAACGAGCTGGACAACTGTTGGAGTGTTTGTGCCGAGGGTATTCAGACAATCCTTCGTCGCGAGGCCTACCCCAACCCCTACGAGGCGTTGAAGGCTCTCACACGCACCAACGAGGGCATAAATCAGAACACCCTGTTGCAGTTTATCGACAGCCTCAATGTCGATGAGCGTGTTAAGGAGGAGTTACGCAGCATCACTCCCCACACATATACAGGCCGATAATGAATGAATTGGACCGTGAGGTTCGTAAAAATTAAATAATAGATGGACAATTACAAAGAGAGACGCTCGGATAACAACCGAGGAGGAAAGAGAGAACGCGCATCGTTCAACCCCAATTTTGGTAGTGATAACAGACTGAACCGTTCGCGTTACAACCGCTCCGAGAACCGCCCGCAGTTTGCGCGCAATGAGCGTCGTGACAATGAGCAAGGTGGCGATTTTGGTCGCTACAAGTCATACAACAGAGCAGGCCGCGATTTCAACGGCAACCGCTTCGACAGTGATAGGCCTGCACGCCCCCGTTTCGGTGCCGAAGGCCGCAGCAACCATTACCCTTCACAGCAGGGTGGTGCGGGCTATCGCAGCTCGTATAGTAGTGAACAGCGCGGCACATATGGCAAACGTGGTACTCGTTCGGCATACGATCCCAATGCAAAGTACAGCGCAAAGAAACGCACTGCTTATAAAGAGGCAATGATTGACCCCAATGCTCCCGTGCGCTTGAATAAGTTTCTTGCCAATGCGGGCATCTGCTCACGCCGCGAGGCCGACAACTACATTGAGGCCGGTCTGGTAACCGTTAACGGTGCCGTGGTGACAGAACTTGGTACAAAGGTTGTTCCCGCCGACGATGTGCGCTTCAACGGCGAGCGCATCAATCCCGAGCGCAAGGTATATGTGCTGCTCAACAAACCCAAGGATTGCGTTACCACCGTAGATGATCCCCAGGAGCGCAAAACCGTGCTCGACTGCCTGCGTGGCATAGGCAAGGAGAGGATATACCCTGTGGGCCGCCTCGACCGCAACACCACCGGTGTACTGCTGCTCACAAACGACGGCGATTTGGCGTCGAAACTTACCCATCCCAAATTTATGAAGAAGAAGATATATCACGTTACCTGCGACAAGAATGTTGCAATGAGTGATATGGACCTGTTGGTAAACGGCATAGAGCTCGAGGATGGCAATGTCTATGCCGATGAGGTTACCTATGTGAACGATGCCGACCGTTCACAGATAGGTATAGAGATACACTCGGGTAAGAATCGTATCGTGCGCCGTATGCTCGAACACCTTGGCTACAAGGTGCAGAAACTCGACCGCGTGCTCTTTGCCGGTCTCACCAAGAAAAACCTTAAACGCGGCGACTGGCGCTACCTCACCGACAAGGAGGTGAATATGCTGCGTATGGGAGCTTACGAATAATATATTTTGCACAAACATAATCTAATGGAAACAATAAAACGAACAAAAATATCGAACTTGCTTGCAAGCAAGGAGTATGGTGCAACCGTAAATGTAAAAGGCTGGGTACGCACCCGTCGCAGTAGCAAACAGGTGGCATTCGTGGCGTTGAACGATGGTTCGACAATTAAGAATGTGCAGGTTGTCATCGATGTGGAGAAATTCGACGAGGAACTTGTGAAGCAATTCACCACCGGTGCCTGCCTCAGTGTAAACGGTACATTGGTAGAGTCTATCGGCGGTGGCCAGGCTGTGGAGATTCAGGCTACAGAGATAGAGCTCCTGGGTGCCTGCGACAGCACCTATCCCCTGCAGAAGAAGGGCCAGACAATGGAGTATATGCGCACCGTGGCACACTTGCGCCCTCGTACCAACACCTTCGGTGCTGTGTTCCGCATACGCCACAATATGGCATACGCCATTCACAAGTTCTTCCACGATAAGGGCTTTTACTACTTCCACACACCGCTCATCACAGCATCGGACTGCGAGGGTGCCGGTCAGATGTTCCAGGTTACCACAATGAACCTGTACGACCTTAAGAAGGACGAGAACGGCAGCATCATATACGACAACGATTTCTTTGGCAAGCAGGCCAGCCTCACTGTGTCGGGCCAGCTCGAGGGTGAGCTCGCCGCAACAGCGCTTGGTGCCATATATACATTCGGCCCCACATTCCGCGCCGAGAACTCAAACACACCTCGCCACCTGGCCGAGTTCTGGATGATTGAGCCCGAGGTTGCCTTCAACGACATATACGACAATATGGAACTTGCCGAGGAGTTCATAAAGTACTGTGTGCAGTGGGCTCTCGACAACTGTATGGATGATATCACATTCCTCAACAATATGATTGACAAGGAACTCATCGAGCGCCTGCGTTCCATCGTAAATACCGAGTTTGTGCGCCTTAGCTACACCGATGGTATAAAAATCCTCGAGGAGGCTGTTGCCGCCGGTCACAAGTTCGAGTTCCCTGTATATTGGGGCGTGGATTTGGCATCGGAGCACGAGCGTTACTTGGTTGAGACGCACTTCAAACGCCCTGTTATCCTCACCGACTATCCCAAGGATATAAAGGCCTTCTATATGAAGCAGAACGAGGATGGCAAAACCGTGCGTGCAATGGATGTGCTCTTCCCCAAAATCGGTGAAATCATCGGTGGTTCCGAGCGTGAGGCCGACTACGATAAACTGCTCAAGCGCATCGAGGAGATGAACATTCCTATGAAGGATATGTGGTGGTACCTCGACACACGTCGTTATGGCTCTTGTCCCCACTCGGGCTTCGGCCTCGGTTTCGAGCGCCTGTTGCTCTTTGTGACAGGTATGGCCAACATACGCGATGTAATACCTTTCCCCCGTACACCCAACAACGCTGAATTCTAAAACATACTCTATGAACAACCGATATTGTGTGATAATGGCCGGAGGCATAGGCTCGCGCCTATGGCCTTTGAGCCGCAAGAATAAACCTAAACAGTTTCACGACCTGTTGGGGTGTGGTCGCACCTTGTTGCAACAAACCTTCGACAGGTACAGTCGCGTTGTTCCCCGAGAGAATATAATAGTATCCACCCACGTCGATTATACCGACCTTGTGCGCGAGCAGTTGCCCGAACTGCCAGAGGACCAGGTGTTGCACGAGCCTGCCTTTCGTGGTACTGCGCCCAGCATAGCCTATGTGGCTTGCCACATACGTCAGCTCAACCCCAATGCAAACATAGTGGTTGCGCAGGCCGACCAGTTGGTGCTCAACGAGGAGCTGTTTGTTGAAACAGTAAGCAAGGGGCTCGATTTTGTGTCGGGCAACAATAAACTTGTTGTGGTGGGTATTAAACCCACCTGCCCCGAAACACGCTACGGCTACATACAAGCCGACGCACTTGTCGATGGTGAGGATGCCCTATACAGCGTGCGCACCTTCACCGAGAAGCCCGCGCTTGAATTTGCGCGTATCTTTATGGAGAGCGGTGAGTTCTATTGGAACTCCGGTATATATATGTGGAACGTGAACACCCTCATAGAAACGATGACCACTTTCTTGCCCGATATGATGGGCGAGCTTGAGAAGGTGTTCCGTGAAATTCCCGTGCGTTCCGAGCGTCGTAAGCGCGGCTACGAGATATACACCTCTTTCCCCAACGCCTCTATGGATATGAGCGTGATGGAGCGTGCCGAGAACGTCTGCCTGCTTGTGGGTGAGTTCGGCTGGGCCGACATAGGTACGTGGGATACTCTTTACGGAACGCTGCCCAAGGACAACGAAGCTAATGTGGTAATGCAATCGCGTTGTCTCAAGTATGGCAGCAACAACAACATAGTATCTGTTCCCGCGGGCAAACTTGTGGTATTGCAGGATGTCGATGACCTGTTGGTGGTGGATAGCGGCAATGTGCTTATGGTGTGTCGCAAAGGGAGCGAACAGAATATACGCAAGTTCCTTAACGATGTGCGTATGAAACTTGGCGAAGAGTACTTATAGACGGTATGAGAATAACAAAAATGGTTTGCACCTGAGTGCAAACCATTTTTGTTATTTAATAACCCATTTGCTGTTGTGGGCCCTGGTCTCTTCGGGGTTGTAGTGTAGCCGTGCCGAGTCGGGTATCAGTACCGTGTATCGTTTGCCGCTTTTGTTGTTCAATTCAGCCTCCCTTATCCAGGGGTTTGCCTCGCGCAGTTGCAGGAATGTGAGCCCGTGTCTTTTGGCTATCGAAGGCCAGTTGATAACCGCTTTGCTTGCTGTTATGGTTTTTGCTATGGGCAGGGGCGGGTACAAGTCGCGGTGTTGTATTATGAAGCCATATTTCACGGGGTCGCTGAAAATCTCTTTTGCAGCAAGCAGGCGGAAGAGGTAGCGCGATGTCTCGGGCACCAACTGCAGGTTTATTGCTTTCTCCTCCTTTTGCTTGTCTATGCGCTTGCTTATGCTGTTGCGCCCTGCATTGTAGCTTGCTGCCACGGTGAGCCAGTCGCCATACTCCTCGTACGACTCCTTCAAATAGGCGCAGGCAGCACGGGTGGCCTTCTCTATGTGGTATCTCTCATCTATACTGTTGTTAACCTCCAGGCCATATTGGCGGGCGGTCTTGTCCATAAATTGCCACAAGCCTGCCGCGCCCACCGTGGAGCGCGCATATATATCTCCGTTGCTTTCAATAATCATAAGGTATTTGAAATCGTCGGGCACACCGCACTCTTTTAATAGTGGCTCCACCACGGGAAAGAGGCGATTTGCACGTTTTATTTGCAGCAGGGTGTTTATGTGCGAATATGTGAATGCGAGTATCTCGCGGTCCATCCTCTCGCGGCGGTCTTGCTGTGTGAGGGTGATATCTTCGCCTGCAAATGTTATTTTTGCGGGTGGTATGGGCGATACTGCACAATAGGGTATTTGCGAGTATGGCACATTGAACTTGTCTGCTGCGCTGTTGCCAAGTATTGCCGTTATGGTTGCTGTTGCGGCAATTGTCAGCGCGCATATTGTTAATTTCTTATTTAAGAATTTCATCTGTTTGGTTGGCTTGTTGTGTAATAAATGTTCTCTCTTATTATATTGCAAAAATAGCTCTTTTCACCGCAAAAATCAAGCCTGTATGTCGCTTTCGTCTTGTTCTTTTTGTGGATTTTATATTTGTACGTTTATTTCTTCTGCTTGGCAGGGGATTTTGTAGTCATTGCGGCATAGGGCCTTTCTTTTTTTAGAGTTTGCTTATGTGCTCGTTTGTGGAATTTTTGCGCTTGCGCGCGAAAATTAACTGCACTCGCTGCAAAATATTAAAGTAAACTTTATATATCTTGCTCGTTTGTGGAATTTTTGCCGTAAATTTGCAAAAGCAAAGCTGTTGCAGGGGGGAGTGCCTCTTTGCTTGCCGTTAGCGGTGCTTTACTATTACTTTTTTGTTGATTTAGGAGCATTTCCTGTTTTTCATTTGAATATTATGGAGGAATTTGAATTGATTGCAAAAACCTTCCAGGGGCTGGAAGAGGTTTTGGCGAAGGAGTTGGTGGCACTTGGTGCCAATAATGTACAGATAGGCCGACGTATGGTGTCGTTCACAGGCGATAAGGCGCTTATGTATAAGGCCAATTTCCATTTGAGAACGGCTGTGCGTATTCTTAAACCGATACTCCATTTCAAAGCATCCGATGCCGACCAGGTTTATAATGTGATAAAGAGCATTGAGTGGGAAAATTATCTTGATGCAAACTCCACTTTCTCGGTCGATTCTGTGGTATATAGCGATGTGTTCCGCCACTCGAAATTCGTGGCATATCGTGTAAAGGATGCCATTGCCGACTACTTCAATGAAAAGACCGGCCGCCGTCCGTCGGTGCGCCTCAATAACCCCGACCTCATTTTCCACATACACATAGCGCAGGAGGATTGTACACTCGCTTTCGATAGTTCGGGCGAGAGCCTTCATCGCCGCGGGTACCGCGTGGAGACCGGTGCCGCCCCCATTAACGAGGTGCTTGCTGCGGGCCTCATAATGCTCACAGGTTGGGATGGCGAGTGCGATTTTATCGATCCTATGTGCGGTTCCGGCACCCTGCCCATAGAGGCTGCTCTCATAGCCCGCAATATAGCCCCAGGTGTCTATCGCCAAGGTTATGCTTTTGAAAAATGGAGAGATTTCGACAGCGACCTCTTCCGTTCAATCTACGAGGATGACTCCAATGAACGTGAATTCAACCACAAAATATATGGCTACGATGTGGATGGCCGTATGGTGGCTTGTGCCCGCAAGAATATCAAATCGGCTATGATGGGCGACATCATAGAGGTTGAGTGCCGCGATATAAAGGATTTTGTGCAGCCCGAAAAACGTGCCATAATGGTGGTTAACCCTCCTTATGGCGAGCGCCTTGTTTCCGACAAGCTGTTGCAGATATATGAGAATCTGGGCTCGCGCCTCAAACACGCCTTTCAGGGCAACGAGGCTTGGGTTATAAGCAGCAGCTACGACTGTTTCGACAAGATAGGCCTTAAGGCATCGGCGCGCATCCCTCTCTATAACGGTGACCTCGATTGCGAGTTCCGCAAGTTCGAGCTGTTCCAGGGTAAGTTCAAAGGATTCCGCGAAGAGGGCAACAGCCTTAAAAAGGATTTTGCTCCGCTCAAGCGCAAGTCGCGCCTCACAGGGCTCGATGGCGAGCTGCGCCCCTCGCGCTCGCAGCGTGCGGCCGACGATTTCGCATCGCTCGAGAGCGATGAATCCAAACGTCGTCGCAGGGAGTTGGAGTCCTATTTCAACACCCGCACCGCTCAAAAGATAAAAAGAAAACAAAGTGCCGGAGCCACCGATGGCGCTCCCCGTGATAAGAAACGCGAATATCGCGGTGCAGCCCCTGCGCGTGGCGGTTATGCAGCGCGCAAGGGTGGTGCTCCTCGTGGAGCAGGTAATGGCGCTCGTGGTGCCGCGCCGCGCCGCAGAGGTCCCGAAAACAAGAAATAATAACTATCAAAGAATAATATATGAGAATATTGCTGTTAGGTAGCGGTGGCCGTGAACACGCGCTCGCTTGGAAAATATCACAAAGTCCCAAACTTGAGAAACTCTTTATTGCACCCGGCAATGCGGGAACATCTCAGGTAGGTGAAAATGTTAATATAAAGGTGTGCGATTTCGACGCCATTGCCACATTTGTTCTTGAGAACAAGGTGGATATGGTGGTTGTGGGCCCCGAAGATCCCCTGGTAAAGGGTGTGTATGACTATTTTGCAGGCGACGAAAGACTGCAGCACATCGCGGTCATAGGTCCCACCCGTGCAGCTGCCGAGCTCGAGGGCAGCAAATCCTTTGCCAAGGATTTTATGCAGCGCCACGGAATTCCCACAGCTGCATATCGTGCATTTACAGCCGCAGAAAAAGATGAGGCATACGCCTTCCTTGAGGGGTTGAAGGCTCCCTATGTGCTCAAAGCCGATGGCTTGTGCGCAGGTAAAGGTGTGCTCATCCTCTCGTCGCTCGAAGAGGCTAAAAAGAGCCTCGACGAGATGTTTGATGGTATGTTCGGCTCATCATCGGCTACTGTGGTCATAGAGGAGTTCCTCGACGGCATTGAGTGCTCGGTGTTTGTGCTTACCGACGGCAAGGATTATGTAATCTTGCCCGAGGCCAAGGACTACAAGCGCATAGGCGAGGGCAATACAGGCCTTAACACCGGTGGTATGGGTTCAATATCGCCCGTTCCCTTTGCCACAGCCGACTGGATGAACAAGGTAGAGGATAGAATTATACGCCCTACGGTCGATGGTCTTGTTGCCGATGGCCTTCTTTACAAGGGTTTCATATTCTTCGGCCTCATAAACGTGGATGGCGAGCCTATGGTAATAGAGTACAACGTGCGTATGGGTGACCCCGAAACCGAGTCGGTGATGCTGCGTTTGAAGACCGACATCGTAGAACTCTTTGAGAAGGTTGCAGCAGGCACATTGGCCGCTACTTCAGTGGAGTTCGACGAGAGAACGGCTGTGTGTGTGATGCTTGTGTCGGGCGGTTATCCCGAGGCATACGACAAGGGCTTCGAAATGACAGGCTTCGAAAAGGTTCAGGACAGCATCCTGTTCCACGCGGGAACCACCGTCAAGGATGGCAAAGTGGTTACAGCGGGTGGCCGTGTTATTGCAGCCTGCTCCTATGGTGCCAACCGTGCCGAGGCTCTGGAGAAATCCTTCCGTGCGGCCAATGCAATAGAGTTTGAGAAAAAATATTTCAGAGGAGATATAGGCTTTGACTTATAATAATACGTTACAAGGGCGCTTTGTTGCCGCAGGCTACCCTGCGGTAGCAATGCTCTTTGCATCGTTGCTTCTGTGGGTTGCAGGCTACCTGTTTTCATTGGGTGGCGACTGTGCCATTTTGGCATCGCTTGGGCTCGATTTCATTGGCGATGCCCTCTCCCGCGTGGTGTCGTTGCTCTCTTATGTATGTGCGGCATTCTTGCTTGGTCACATTTATATATTTGAGCGCAGGGTACCCTTTCTGCTTCATATATTCTTGTGGCTGGTATCGGTGCAGATGCTCCTGCACCCCGACATTATTGTGGCGGCGGCACTCCTTTTCTTCCTTATTGCAGTGGCGCAACTGCTATCTTGCAGTATGTGCGAGGGACAGGAACAATCGCTCTATTGTGCTTTTGCAATTTTGTCCTTTTCATCGCTGTTTTTACTGCAATTTGCCTATCTGCTGCCGCTTTTTATTGCCTATCTTTGGGTGGGTAATATCTTTAGTATAAAGAATCTGTTTGCCGCCTTGCTTGGCGTGGCAACGCCCTATTGGTTGCTGTTTGGCACGTTGTTTGTATTCCCCTCGCTCGATGCCCCTTTGATACCGCTGAAACTGGGAGTACTCAACATATTAACCCCTGCTGCAATCTCTTTTTCTCTGCAAGAGTGGGTTACATTGGCAATGGAACTGTTGGTGCTGGTTGTTGCCGTGTCGACATTCTTTGCATCCTCATTGCCTGCAAAGCCGCTTTTGCGCCGTCGCCTTGTGTTTCTCTTTGTGCTCAACGCTTTTTTGTTGATTATGCCGTTTGTCGTGCCGCAGGACTATGCATTGCTGCTTGCCTGGCGTCTGCCCCTGGATGCAGTGATGGTTGCTTATGTGCTTTCGATAAAGCTAACCCGTTTGTCGAATATATATTTTATTGTTCTTAACATATTGTGGCTTGTGATAGCTCTCCTTTGCCTATGGAATATATAATAAATTTCTTTTCGGAGTATGGATATTGGGGTATGGGAATATTGGCCTTTTTGTCGGGTTCCATCGTGCCTATAACCAGCGAGGTGCTGTTGGTGCTTTTCCTCAGCCTTGGGCTTAATGCCGTGGCGCTCACTCTTGTGGCCACGTTGGGCAATACTCTTGGCGGTGTCACCTGCTTCTTTCTGGGTATGCTTGCCAACAAGGAGAGGGTGGTGAAGATGTTCAAACTGACGCCGCGCCGTATGCAGCGTGCCGATAGGATAATACAGAAATATGGCTATTGGGCGGCACTTATCTCCTTTGTGCCGGTTTTGGGTGAAACGTTGCTTGTGCTTCTTGGAATTATGCGTGTGTCGTGGTGGAAGGTTGCCTTTGTTATGGCAGTGGGCAAGCTCATTCGTTATAGCTTCATCACAATATCATATACAAGTGTAATGCAAGCCATCGATTAAGAAGGCTTGCATTTTTTAGTACGATGCGCTTGCTTTGATACCCTCTCTCCTTAGTAACTCTACAATGCGGTCGAGCTCCTCGTGGGTGGCCTTTTCAAGCCCCTCTGTGGGTGTTTCGCGGTCTATGGTATATATCATTACCTCGCGCGGTGCTATCTCTTTTACAGCGGCAATCCACGGCAGCACATATTCGTCGCCTGTGTTGTTCACATCAATGCCATTGGCGATGCCCTTCATAAACATCGTTTGTATGACGGCTTGTCCGTTAAATGCCTTCATCCTCTCGATGATGGCAGCGAGGTCGTAGCTGCCTGTGGGGCGGTCTATGTTTTGGATATATTCCGGGTTTACGGTGTCGAGTTTTACAATATTGTTGTCAATGAGCTTCAGGGCATCGAATACCTTGTCGCGTGTGATTAGTGTGGCGTTGGTGAGCACACTCACTTTGGCATTGGGGCAGAATTTGTTGCGCAAGGCTATGGTGTCGGCAATAATCTCGGGGAATTGCGGGTGAATGGTGGGTTCGCCGTTACCGGCAAAGGTCAGCACGTCGGGCCTCACTCCCCCGGCCTGCATCTCGTTCAACTTCTTTTCGAGCGCTGTGGATACCTCCTCGCGTGTGGGCAGCGGCTTGTGGCTGCGACGTGTGGCATTGAGGCCGCACTCGCAATAAATGCAGTCGAAGGTGCATACCTTGCCATCGTCGGGCAACAGATTTATTCCCAGCGATATTCCTAAACGACGGCTCTGTACGGGGCCGAATATTGGCGAGGGGTATATGATGGTAGCCATAATTTCTTTATGATATTTGCTTGTTAAACAATAGACTCTCTATTTTCGGCCAAAGTCGGCGGGGATTTCGCCCCATTCGCTTGTTTCCCATTTTATTATGTGGTTCGGGTAACTGTTGCTGTGCAACCATTTTTCGGCCCTTTCAATGAGTGTGAACAACTCCTCGGTTTCGGCAGTTCGTGGCAGTTTGGTTTTGCAACGGCGCTGCTTTACCCACAGTATGGCATTACGGCTGTCGCTGTATATGGGCATATTGCTCCCCTTTTGCTTAAGCAGGGCAAGTGCGTGCACAATGGCAAGGAACTCGCCTATGTTGTTTGTGCCATATACGGGCCCAAAGTGAAACACCACCTGCTGTGTTGCAAGGTACACCCCACGATACTCCATCTGTCCGGGGTTGCCGCTGCAGGCTGCATCCACGGCAAGGGCATCGCGGTGTATGTTTGCAGGAATCTCCTTTTTATCGGTATTTTTCGGTGCATTAGCCCCTATGTATAGCTGTGGCTGCGAACTATAGGCGCGCTCGGCTTCGGGCAGTGTGGCAAACGACTTGTACAGCGCCTGCTTCACCCCCTTTATTTGTGCCTGACACTCTTCCCAGGAATCATAGATTCCCGGGTTGAGCCCGTTCCACACCACATAGTACCGTTGCTTTGCCATTACATTCTTTCGGGAACCTCAATACCCAACAGGTTCATAGCTGTTTTAATTACCTTGCCCACGTTGCGTGTAAGCAGTATGCGGAACGCTTTTGTGGCGGCATCCTCCTCGCGCAGAATGCTGTAGTCGTGATAGAACTGGTTGTACTCCTTTGCAAGGTCGTATGCATAGTTGGCTATGCCCGACGGCGAGTAGTCTGTTCCTGCCTGGCGCACCACGGCGGGGAAATCGTTGAGCAGGCGTATGATGGCACACTCCTTCTCGCTGATGCTTACGGGTGTGGCTGTGTCGCAGTTTACACCGGCCTCGGCGGCCTTGCGCTCAATGGAGCGTGTGCGGGCATATGTGTATTGGATGAACGGGCCTGTGTTGCCGTTGAAATCGATAGATTCTTTGGGGTTGAAAAGCATATTCTTGCGGGCATCAACCTTGAGCATAAAATATTTGAGCGCGCCCAAGCCTATTATGCGGTAAATCTCGGCAGCCTCCTCCTCGGTGAGCCCACTGAGCTTGCCGCCAAGCTCTTCCGATGTTTCGCGTGCGGTCTTTATCATCTCGTCCATAAGGTCGTCGGCATCCACCACGGTGCCTTCGCGGCTCTTCATCTTGCCCTCGGGGAGTTCCACCATACCATATGAGAAGTGTACAAGACCTTTGCCCCAGGCAAATCCCAATTTGTCGAGTAGCAGCGAGAGTACCTGGAAGTGGTAGTTCTGCTCGTTACCCACAACATATACCATCTTGTCGATGGGGTAGTCGCGGAAACGTAATTGTGCTGTACCAATGTCCTGTGTCATATATACCGATGTTCCATCGCTGCGCAGCAGCAGTTTTTCGTCGAGCCCGTCGGCGGTGAGGTCGGCCCACACGGAATTGTCGTCGCGGCGATAGAAAATTCCCTTTTCCAAGCCGCCGAGCACGGTCTCCTTGCCCTCGAGGTATGTGTCCGATTCGTAGTATATCTTATCGAAATCCACGCCCAAACGCTTGTATGTTTTGTCAAATCCTTCATATACCCAGCCGTTCATTGTGCTCCATAAGTTGCGCACCTCACTGTCGCCGGCCTCCCATTTTACGAGCATCTCGCGGGCTTCGGCCATCAGGGGCGATGCCGCCTCGGCCTCTTCCTTGCTCATTCCTTTTTCCATAAGCTCCTGCAACTCAGCCTTATAGTGCTTGTCGAATGCTACATAGTAGTCGCCAATGAGGTGGTCTCCCTTCTTGCCGCTGCTTGCGGGTGTTTCGCCGTTGCCCCACTTTTGCCAGGCAAGCATCGATTTGCATATGTGTATGCCACGGTCGTTTACAATGTTGGTCTTTACCACCTTGTTGCCGTTTGCGGCAATGATATTCGAAAGGGCATATCCGAGCAGGTTGTTGCGTATGTGCCCCAGGTGGAGCGGCTTGTTGGTGTTAGGCGATGAGTACTCAACCATCACGAGCGGCGACTTCTCGTCGGCCTTTGTTGTGCCCCATTCCGGTGTGTTGTCTATTGTCTGCAACAGTTCAATCCAGTACGAAGGTGCTATGCTCAGGTTCAAAAAGCCCTTTATCACATTGAAACCGGCCACCAAAGGCTGTGTGGCTGCTATCTTCTCGCCTATCTCCTGTGCGGTCTCTTCGGGGCGTTTTTTTGACATCTGCAGGAAGGGGAACACCACAAGTGTGAAATCTCCTTCAAACTCCTTACGGGTTTTTTGCAACTGCACCTTCTCGGCGGCAATTTCCTGGCCATACAGCTCCTTTATGGCTGCAATGACACTCTCGTTCAAAATTGTTTCGATATTCATTGTTTAATGTTTTGGTTCTGTTTTTGGTAAATCCCCCACTATGCGAGGGGATGATTGCAAATTCTGCGCGAAGATACAAAAATATATGCGATTTCCGCTCCCCGCGCTTGCGCAAAATGCGTGCGCGCGGGTATTTTTATCATTACATAAAGTGAATTACGGTTAAATAAAGTAAAAAATGGGGGCGCTATGCCTCTTTATCGTCATTTAGGCGGCTGTGCCTCTTTTTTCTCATTTGTTTCTGTCGGCAGTTTGTATTATCTTCGCGCTGTTTTTCAAAAAAGTAAGAAATGAATCAATTACCGGTAGTAACCAAGAATCTTATAGCGATTAACGTGCTGATGTTTCTCGCGCTTCTCGCGGCCGAAAAGTATGGCATCGACCTCAATGATTATTTGGGGCTGCATCTTTTTCTGGCGGGCGATTTTCATCCCTATCAGCTTGTTACATATATGTTTATGCACGGTGGCTTCACCCACTTGTTTTTCAATATGTTTGCCCTTTATATGTTTGGCGGATTGTTGGAACGTGTATGGGGGCCCAAGCGCTTTCTCATATACTATTTCGTAACGGGTATAGGTGCAGCCGTCATTCAGGAGCTGGTGCAGTATGGCTACTATGCGGTCTATCTCTCGCCCTATGAATATGTGCGCTTTGCCACCGATGCACTCGTTCCTATGTCGCAGTATCTGAATATGTGGAACACCGTGGGTGCCTCGGGTGCCGTGTATGGCATTCTGCTGGCATTTGCAATGATGTTCCCCAACGAGCGTATGTTTGTCATTCCTTTCCCCTTCCCCATAAAGGCAAAATATTTTGTAATAATATTCTGTGTTTTGGAGTTGTTGCTTGGCTTGAGCAACAATGCGGGCGACAATGTGGCGCATTTCGCACATTTGGGCGGTATGCTTTTTGGCTTTCTGCTCATTCTCTATTGGCGTAAAAACGGTAAAATTAGCGGGCCCTATGTTTAAGAATATATATCAGAAATTTTGTAACGAAAATATCGTTGGCCGCTTCATTTATATAAACGTTGCGGTGTACATAATCGTCGCTTTCATCGGGGTTTTTGCCACACTTTTCGAGGTTGGCTACAAGGTGGAGGCCTTTATGCATTGGTTCGAGTTGCCCGCCTCTTTCGAGCGCTTCATATACCAGCCGTGGACACTGCTCTCCTATATGTTTCTGCACGAAAGAATTATGCACATCTTGTGGAATATGCTGGCGCTTTACGGTTTTGGGCGCATATTCCTCTCGTTCTTCTCGGTGCGCCATTTTGTAGGGGTGTATCTTTTTGGCGGTATAATGGGCGGCCTTTTCTTTATGGTTGCCTATAATATATTCCCCCATTTTGCCGGTATAGTGGAGAATGCCTATCTCATAGGCGCATCGGCGTCGGTGCTTGCTGTTGTAGTGGCATCGGCTGTGCGCAGCCCCAATTATGTGGTAAATGTGGTGCTGCTGGGCTCTATGAGGCTTGTTACCATTGCTGTGATAACTGTTGTTGTGTCGCTGTTGCTGCTGGCGTCGGAAAATGCCGGAGGCAATTTTGCCCATCTTGGCGGTGCTTTTGCCGGTTGGCTGTTTGCTTTTATGCTTGGCAAGGGCAAGGATGTCACCTCGCTCATAAACAAGGTGATAGACTATTTTGCAACCCTTTTCAAACGTCGCCCTTCGGCCGCTAAGGCTAAATTTACATATCAGAAAGGCGGCCGTGCGGCCGATTACGAGTACAATGCCCGTAAAAAAGAGAACGAGGCCGAAATAGATAAAATTCTGGAGAAGGTGAAGGCCGGCGGTTATTCCTCACTCACCGAGGAGGAGAAGAAACGCCTGTTCGAGGCTTCGCAAAAGTGATGTTTGCAATCCTGTAAGTACCCGAAGATGACTAAAAAGTGTATTTGGTTCCCCAAATTTGGCTTCACTCGCAGTAAAACATTAAAGTAAACTTTATGTTTTGCTCGTTTGCACAAATTTTTTGCGTTACGCTTGCCTTCAAAATCCTCATTTACGCTTAGTAAACTGCGGTTTTTCAGGCTGCGCAAGCCTTAAACTACATCTTTTTATTCATCTCCCTGCAAAACGAGGCTGACTAAAAAGTATTTTTTAGCAGCCTCGTTTTTTATCTATTCGCACTGCTTGTGGCAAAGAATTTCCGCTAATTATATAAATAATTAAGAAAAAAACGCTATATTTGCGCGCATTTAATAAAACGGACAAATAAATCATAAATAAAAATTAATCAAAATGCAGAACAAAGGATTTGTAAAAGTTTTTGCGCTACTGCTGACATTGGTATGTTTGTTCTACCTTTCATTCTCGTTTGTAACCGGTTATCATATGGACCAGGCTGCGAACGACCCCAAAGGTGAACAGCACTATCTCGATTCAATGCAGAACGAGAAGGTATGGCTTGGTGTTTACACCCTCAAGCAGAGCCGCGAAATGGAGATTGGTCTTGGTTTGGACCTCAAAGGTGGTATGTACGTTATTATGGAGGTGTCGGTTCCCGATATCATTAAAGCGCTTGCAGACCACAAGAGCGATGTAGCATTCAATCAGGCTGTTGAGGCTGCCCGCGTGGCATCTATCACAAGCCAGAGCGATTACATCACTCTGTTTGTAGATGAGTACAAGAAGCTGGCACCTGAGGGCAGCCTTGCCGCAATTTTTGCTACCCAGCAGTTGAAGGACAAGGTGAACACCCGCTCAACCGACAGCGAGGTGGTTGCTGTTCTCCGTAGCGAGGTGCAGGCTGCCATCGACAACTCATTCAACGTATTGCGTACACGTATCGACCGTTTTGGTGTGGTTCAGCCCAACATCCAGACACTCGAAGGCTCTATGGGCCGTATTATGATTGAACTCCCCGGTGTTAAGGAGCCCGAGCGTGTTCGTAAATTGTTGCAGGGTTCGGCCAACCTTGAGTTCTGGGATACATACAACGCTTCTGAGATTGTTCCCGCTCTTATGACTGCCGATGCCAAACTTGCTGCCGTAGCACAGGCTGCCGAGCCCGTTGCCGAGGAGGCTGCAACAGAGGCCGAGGCACCTTCTAAAGAGGATGTTGCCGTTGACGATATTGAGGCTGCCATCACAGGCGAGAATGCCGCAGAGGAGAATGTGGATGTTGAGGCTTTGAAGAAGCAGCACCCCTTGCTCTCTCGTTTGCAGCCCGTGCAGGCCAACGCTGTTGGTAGCGTAATAGGTTATGCTCACTACAACGACACAGCAGCCATCAACGCACTCATTGCTACTCCCGAGTTCAAGAGCGTTATGCCTCGTGAACTTCGTCTTTATTGGGGTGTTGAGGCTATCGACCGCGAAACAACAAATCAAATCTACGAGCTCTATGCCATCAAGTGCGTGCAGCGCAACGGCCGTGCCCCCATCGAGGGTGACGTTGTGGTGGATGCTACCGACACATTCGACCAACACGGTCGTCCCTGTGTGACAATGGCAATGAACAGCGACGGCGCACGTCGTTGGGCACAGCTCACAAAGGCCAACATCAACAAGGCTATCGCCATTGTACTCGACGGCTATGTTTACAGCGCACCTATGGTGAGCAACGAAATCACAGGTGGCCGTTCCGAGATTAAAGGTAACTTCACTATAGAAACCACAAAGGACTTGGCCAACGTGCTCCGCTCGGGTAAAATGCCCGCGCCCGCGCGTATTGTACAAGAGGATATAGTAGGTCCTTCACTCGGTCAGGAGTCTATCAACCAGGGTATGATGTCGTTCATCGTGGCGTTCATATTGCTTATGATTTATATGTGCGCTATCTATGGTGTTATCCCCGGTATGGTTGCCAATGCCGCTCTGTTGATGAATCTCTTCTTCACACTCGGTGTGCTTGCATCGTTCCAGGCTGCCCTCACAATGTCGGGTGTTGCCGGTATCGTGCTCACATTGGGTATGGCTGTGGATGCCAACGTGCTCATCTATGAGCGCACAAAAGAGGAGCTTGCAGCAGGCAAGAACACCCGTGCTGCTCTTGCCGATGGTTACAGGAACGCTTTCTCTGCAATCTTCGACTCTAACTTCACATCAATCATCACAGGTGTCATCCTGTTCTACTTCGGTACAGGCCCCATCCGTGGTTTTGCAACAACCCTTATCATCGGTCTGCTCTGTTCGTTCTTCACCGCAGTGTTCCTCACACGTGTTGTTTACGAGCACTTTATGAACAAGGACAAGTGGCTCAACCTCACTTTTGTTACAAACTTCTCGAAGAACTTGATGATTGGTACAAAGTTCGATTTCCTTAAAATGTCCAAGAGCTACGGTATAGGTCTTGCAGTGGCTATTGTTGCTATCTTGGTTTCGTTTGCTGTTCGCGGTTTGAGCCAGAGCATCGACTTTACAGGTGGTCGTAACTTTGTTGTTCAGTTCGAACAGCAGGTTGAGCCCGAAACCGTGCGCGAGATTCTCCGCGAGAAGATTACCGAGGATAATGTTCAGGCTATTGCACTTGGTACCGACGGCAGAACAATCCGCATTACAACCAACTATCGCATAACCGATCCTTCGGAGAATGTAGATGCCGAGATTGAGAAATTCCTCTACGACGCATTTATGGAGAAAGGCTTGCTCAGCAAGGATCTTACACTTGATACATTTGTTGATTACGACAACCGTGCAGGTGGTTCTATAATCAGCTCGCAGAAGGTAGGCCCCAGCATCGCCGAGGATATTAAGGATGCTGCCATCGTATCTGTGGCATTGGCTCTTGTGGCTATCTTCCTCTACATCCTTGTACGTTTCCGCAATGTGGCATACAGCGTGGGTTCTATCGTGGCTTTGGCTTGCGACGTGTTCCTCATCATTGGTTGCTACTCGTTGTGCCACGGCTGGATTCCTATGTCGTTGGAGATTGACCAGGTGTTCATCGGTGCCATCCTCACCGCCATCGGTTACTCTATCAACGATAAGGTGGTTATCTTCGACCGTGTACGTGAGTTTGCTTATCTCTATCCCAAACGCGATAAATATACATTGTTCAACGACTCTTTGAACACAACACTTGCCCGTACTATCAACACATCGTTCAGTACATTGGTGGTGTTGCTCGCAATCTTCATCTTGGGTGGTGACAGCATTCGCAGCTTCTCATTTGCAATGATTCTCGGTGTTATCTTCGGTACACTCTCTTCATTGTTCGTAGCTGCTCCTATTGCTTACAGCATTATCTCTAAAGGTAAGAAATAAGAGAGGTATAATACGATAAAAAATCTCCATCAGCAGTTGTTGATGGAGATTTTTTTTTATTTAGCTATATCGGTTTGTCACTCTTTGTTTACAAAAGGGCACTCCCCGCATCGCTGTTTTGTGCAGTAGGCATTGTTTAGCTGTATAAGTGCCTGCGATTCTGCGGCATTGCTTGCACATATCCCTTGCTCTGCCCAACGGCGTATTATGCCGTTGTCCTCACTGTTTATGTCGTGTAGGTACTCCTCGGCCTTTTTGCATAGGTTGACATCGAGGCGGTGCTTTCCATAGCAGTATAGCATAGGAACCACGGTGTTTATTATAAGCACGTCGAGTTGGCGGTTCTTTATATCTCCGGTGCCCACGGTGGTTGTTCCGCCAAACTGCGTGTGGTGTTGCCAATAGTAGCTTGGCTGAACCTGAAAGAGGCGGCGCAGCTCGGTTACGGTGTCGCACTGGGCTATGCGGTCTATGCTCACACTGCCACGCTGCCACAACGCGGCCAGGCGTGCGATGCGTATGTGCGGCGTCGCGCTTCCGCTCCACTTGCCGTGTTCCATCTCCTGCAGGCTGAATTTGCTCTTCAGGAATCTGTATTCGCGTAGCAGCGTGTTGTAGTAATTGCTTGCCGTGGCTTCGCTTCTGTAGTATTGTGGTATGCTCTCCTCGCAGAGAAGGCCGGCTTGACCAAAAAATATTGCTTCTATCTGCTCAATGTTGTCGCTATGCTTGCCCAGCGCCTGTATGTTCAGCAGTGTGGCCCACTCCTCAAAAATATTGCTCTGTATGCCGAACCCGAAACTGCGGGCAAGCAGCCTGAACAAGGCTTCGTTCCACCTTTTTCCGCTCTTCTCGTATAGCATCGTGAGGCGTTCGCATTTTTCCTCGATGCGCAAGGCGAGCAACTGCGAAAGGCCGTTGCGCAGATAGACCTCGCCGCATTCTGTTATGTTGCAGCGGGGTGGGTTTGTGTGGTTCTTATGCATAGCTGTTCTCTATGTTCACGTGCACGCGCGCGTATATATTTAAGGAGCCTTTTGCTCTTTTTTCTCTTCGGGGTAGCTTATGCGTGTGTGGTATATAGCCTTCAAACGCTCTTTGAATACCTCTTTTATTGTGTGTATATCTTGGAAGGTGAGAGGGCATAACTCAAGTTCGCCGCCGGTTATCTTGGGGTTTATTACATCATCGACCTTCTTTTCAATGTTGGCTGCAGTGTACTCCTTTATGCTGTGCGATGCGGCCTCCACGCAGTCGGCAAGCATAAGTATGCCTTGCTCTCGTGTAGTTGGGTTAGGCCCGGGGTAGGTGAAAAGCGCCTCGTTAATCTTCTCGTCGGGGTGCTCATTCTTGTAGTTGATGTAGAAGTAGCCTGTTTTTGAGAGCCCGTGATGCGTGACGATAAATTCTTTTATCTTCTTGGGCAGATGGTGGCGCTCGGCTATCGCAGCACCCTCCGTCACGTGTCTTATTATTATCTGTGCGCTCGCTTGATATTCAAGCTCGTCGTGAGGGCTCTTGCCTCCACTCTGGTTCTCGGTAAAGTATATGGGGTTGTTGCTTTTGCCTATGTCGTGGTAGAGCGCGCCGGTGCGTACCTCCAGGCTGTTTGCTCCTATGGCGCGTGCCGCCTCGGCCGCCAGATTGGCTACCTGCATAGAGTGCTGGAATGTGCCCGGTGCCTCTTGCGAAAGTTTCTGCAGCAGGGGATTGTTGAGGTTTGACAGCTCTATGAGCGTGATGTTGGAGACGAATCCCAATAGCTTCTCTATGATGAACATAAGCGGGTAGGCAAAAAGTATGAGCACTGAACTTATGACAAAATAGATATACATTATCAGGTTCATCTTGGTAATGTCGTTCTCCACAATGAGCTCGTATGCAAGAAATGTGGCACAGTATGTGGCAAGCACTATAAATGAGGTGCGGAACATCTGTGAACGCGACGACAACTCCTTGAGGCTCAATATTGCGGCATACCCTGCAAGCACTTGTAACAGTATGAACTCGTATGGCGAGTTGAGCATTATTGAACACATGAGGATGCCTATGGTGTGTGTGATGAATGCGGTTCTTGGGTTGGTGAAGAGGCACAGCATCATTGGCGCCAGTGAGAACGGCAACAAGAATACATTGCCAAAGCGGGCCTCCATCATTATTCCCACAACAACGGGGAATATTGTTACCGAAAGTATTACCAGCAGAAATTTGTTGTTGTTGCTCTTTATGTCGGGGTTGTATATGTAAATGTATGAGAGCAACAGCGAGAAGGCGATTATTACAAAAAGAATCTGCCCCAGGAGCATAGTGGTTGTCTTGTAGTTGTTGTCCTGCCTTTTGTCAATCTCATACTGGTACGATTTGAGTATCTGGTATGTCTTGGCATCAACAATGTCACCACGGCTCACAATCTTCTGCCCGTTTTGTACAATACCTTCGCTTATGGGGAGCGATACGAGCTCCTCTTCCAACAGTGCGTGGCTTCTTGCGGAATCGTACCTTATGTTGGGCTCAATGAAATTGTATAGCTTGTATGCTGCAATAAGGTCGGCAGGTATTGTGTCTGCGGCAAGGAGTGTTCTGTAGGCTTTTTCTGTGGTAATGAAATTCTCCTTGGATGTGCTGCTGGCAAGGTGGTCGTTAATCACGTTCACCGTTTTTGCTCTGTTGTTGTCCATTATCTCCTTGTCGCTCTGAGAAATGATACCGCGGTTGTACAGCCTGATGAGCGTGTTGTAGTAGTTTATATATGCTTCGCGTGGCACCTCCTCGCTTGCATTGCTGTAGAAGCGGTTCTTCAGTTGTCGCAGGTTCTTTATGGCTATTGCCGAGTCTTTGGCAAAATAGAGCTCAAAGTGGGCCGCAATGCTGTCTTTCTCTTTGTCAAGCTGTGCCTCGCTTTTGTATATGGGGAAATCAAATGGCGCAATAATCTGCCCGTAGTTCCACGGTGCCGCCTCGCTATAGTTGTAGTTGAATACATTGTTTCTTGGCATAAAGTATATGATTAGCCCCATACAAAGAAGCGATACTGCTGCCTGGAACAATGTCTTCATACGTTTTTTGAAGATGTTTTTCAAACTCTCTTTCATACTGCAGGTTATTAAATGTGTTATAGCCGTTTTGTGTGCCATTACAGCCAATTATTACAAAAGTACTAAAAAATAACAAATATCAAAGGTTCGCACATTTTCTTATTTACTTTATACCGCTCTGTTCGAAAAATAAATGGATTTATTTTGTTAAGAAACCAACTTGTAGTAATTTTGTAGAGTTATAATTTGCGGTACTCTGCATTTGCACTCCATTGGTGCGTCTTGTGTAAATGCCACATATGCAGGGTGTTGCTGTAAAAATAAAAGATTATGAGTGAAAGAAAAGTAAGGGTGCGTTTTGCTCCCAGCCCCACAGGCCCTCTGCACATTGGTGGTGTGAGAACGGCTTTGTATAACTATCTCTTTGCAAAACAGAATGGCGGAGATCTCATCTTCCGCATCGAAGATACCGACTCTAACCGCTTTGTTCCCGGTGCCGAGGAGTATATTCTGGAGTCGTTCCGTTGGTTGGGAATAAAGTTCGACGAAGGCGTGACCTTTGGCGGCGACTGCGGCCCCTATCGCCAGTCGGAGCGCCGCGACATATACAAGAAATATGTTCAGGTATTGCTCGACAGCGGCAAGGCATACATTGCATTCGATACTCCCGAGGAGCTCGAGGCAAAACGTGCCGAAATAGATAATTTCCAGTACGACGCATCCACCCGCCTCTCTATGCGCAACTCCCTTGCACTGCCTGCCGATGAGGTTAAGGCCCTAATAGATGCCGGCAAGCAGTATGTGGTGCGTTTCAAGGTGGAACCGGGCGAGAAGGTTGTTGTGAACGACCTTATACGCGGCGTTGTCACCATAGACTCATCTATTCTCGATGACAAGGTGCTCTACAAATCGGCCGACGAGTTGCCCACATACCACCTTGCCAACATTGTTGACGACCATCTGATGAACATCTCGCACGTAATCCGTGGCGAGGAGTGGCTGCCTTCGGCCCCTCTTCACGTGTTGCTCTATCGTGCCTTCGGTTGGGAGGATACTATGCCTCGGTTTGCACACCTGTCGCTGTTGCTCAAACCCGAGGGTAATGGCAAGCTCAGCAAGCGCGATGGCGACCGCTTGGGCTTCCCCGTGTTCCCTCTGGAGTGGCACGATCCCAAGAGCGGTGCGGTGTCGTCGGGCTTCCGCGAAAGCGACTATCTGCCCGAGGCGGTTATAAATTTCCTTGCCCTTTTGGGTTGGAACCCCGGTGACGACGTGGAAATGATGTCGATGGACCGGCTCATTGAAAAGTTCGACCTTGCCAAGTGCAGCAAGGCCGGTGCCCGTTTCGACTACAAGAAGATGATTTGGTTCAACCACGAATATATATTGCAAAAAGATGACCGCGAGATAGCTGAGATTTTTATGCCCGTGGTGCAATCTCACGGAGTGGAGACCAATATGGAACTGCTCACAAAGATTGTTTCCCTTATGAAGGGCCGTGTGAACTTTGTGCACGAATTGTGGGATGCTTGCAGTTTCTATTTCATAGCTCCCGTGGAGTATGATGAAAAAACAGCGAAAAAACGTTGGAAGGAGGACTCCGCCGCCAAAATGGCAGAACTTGCGGACCTGCTCGAGGGGCTTGACGATTTCTCTATCGAGAGCCAGGACAAGGCAGTTCACGAATGGATAGAGGCAAAAGGCTATGGTATGGGCGAGATTATGAACGCATTCCGTCTGGCTCTTGTGGGCGAGGGAAAAGGACCGCAGATGTTCGATATTTCGGGGTTGATAGGCAAGGAGGAGACATTGGCGCGCCTGCGTAGAGCAATAAACGTTTTAGGATAAGAAAACCTCCATTATGTACACGATAGGAATATACATTTATATAGCCTTGATAAGGCTTGCCGCGCTTTTCGGCCATCGAAAGGCCAAGCAGATGCTTGAGGGGCACAGCGAAATCTTCCCGGCCCTTAAAGAGAAAATAAAGGACGGAACCAATTATATATGGTTTCACGCCTCCTCGCTCGGTGAGTTTGAGCAAGGTCGCCCAATGATAGAGAAATTCCGTGCAGAGCATCCCGAATATCGCGTTGTTCTCACCTTCTTCTCGCCGTCGGGCTACCGTTCGGCCCGCAACTACCAACAGGCCGACGTTGTATGCTATTTGCCCTTTGACACTCCGTGTAATGTCAGGCGTTTCTTGGATTTGGTAAATCCCAAGATGGTCTTTTTTGTGAAATATGAGTTCTGGCTCAATTTCCTTTTTGCCCTCAAAAAACGTGCCATACCCACATACAGCGTCTCTTCCATCTTCCGCGAGGAACAGGCCTTCTTCCATTGGTGGGGAGCATATTATCGCAGGGTGTTACGCTGTTTCACCCATTTGTTTGTGCAGAACGAAAAGTCAAAGGAGCTCCTTGCTTCCATAGGAATCAAAGAGGTTTCGGTGGTGGGTGATACTCGTTTCGATCGTGTTGCCAAAATCTCGGAGCAGGCACACTTGCTGCCTCTTGTAGAGGCTTTTGCCGAGGGCGGCAATAAAATTTTTATTGCCGGCAGCTCCTGGGGCCCCGATGAGGATGTTTACGCCCCCTATTTTAACAATCACACAGGTTGGAAACTGATAATTGCATCGCACGAGGTTAATGAGGAGCGAATAAAGAGTATTCAAGAGAGTATACGTGGCAATTGCGTGCGCTATACACAGGCCTCTATGGATGATGTGCGCACGGCAAAGTGCCTTATAATCGATTGCTTTGGATTGCTCTCGTCGATATATCGCTATGGCGATGTCGCCTATGTGGGCGGCGGTTTCGGCGTGGGAATACACAATATACTCGAGGCGGCGGTGTACGGAATACCAGTGTTCTTCGGCCCTAATAACAAGAAGTTCCAGGAGGCACAACAGCTGAAAGCGTGCGGTGGTGGCATAGAGATTGTATCGCGTGAGGATTTTGAACAGAAGATGACACTCATAGACAACGATGCCGAGGCTGCGAAAAGAGCCGGCGAGGCTGCGGGAAACTATGTTTCGCAGAATGCCGGAGCATCGGCCAAGATATTCAAATTGCTTGGTTTGTGATTTTTGTGTAAAACAATGTGAATTTAGGTGCAGATATTTGAGAAAATTGCTATCTTCGCATTGTGACTATGGTAAATGAAAGATTTGAATTATAAATATTAAATTTTAGAATTATGCAGTATTTGACTAACGAGAAATTGACAATTGTTGGTGCCGGTGGTATGATTGGCTCTAATATGGTACAGTGCGCTCTTATGTTGGGCCTTACCCCCAACATCTGTTTGTATGATATCTTTGAGCCCGGCGTGCACGGTGTTGCCGACGAGATGGCTCACTGCGGTTTCCCCGGTGCCAATATCACTTGGACAACAAACCCCGAGGAGGCTTTCACAGGTGCTAAATATATAGTATCTTCGGGTGGTGCTCCCCGTAAGGAGGGTATGACACGTGAGGATTTGTTGAAGGGTAACTGTCAGATTGCAGCCGAGTTCGGCGATTTCATCAAAAAGTATTGCCCCGATGTAAAACACGTTGTTGTAATCTTCAACCCTGCTGATGTAACTGCTCTCACAGCACTCATTCACTCAGGCTTGAAACCCAATCAGTTGACATCGCTCGCAGCTCTCGACTCTACTCGTTTGCAGCAGGCTCTTGCCAAGGAGTTTGGCGTTCAGCAGGATAAGGTTACAGGTGCTAACACCTATGGTGGCCACGGCGAGCAGATGGCAGTATTCGCTTCTCAGGTAAAAATCGACGGCAAACCTTTGGCCGAGATGGGCTTGAGCGAGGAGCGTTGGGCCGAGATTAAGCACAACACCGTGCAGGGTGGTTCAAACATCATCAAGCTTCGTGGTCGTTCATCATTCCAGAGCCCCTCTTACTGCGCTATCAAGATGATTGAGGCAGCTATGGGTGGCGCGCCCTACACTTTGCCCGCAGGTTGCTATGTGAACAACGCGGAACTTGGTTACAAGAATGTAATGATGGCTATGCCCACAACCATCGATGCCGATGGCGTTCACTATGTTGCACCCACAGGTACAGCCGAGGAGATGGCAGCATTGCAGTCGTCGGTAGAGCACTTGGGCAAGATGCGCGATGAGATTATTGCTCTTGGCATTATTCCCGCGGTAGAGGAGTGGAATACTCTTAATCCCAACCTCTGATTCGGGTTTATATAATATAAATAAGGTGGCAAGGGTGTTTTACTCCTTGCTACCTTATTTTTTGAGCAAAAAAGTGGTTAAAAGTTTTGCCATTTGAGAAAATGTACCTACTTTTGCGCCACATTTTGTTCAATTGATAATAATATAAACTAAAAATATAAATAGGAAATGATTGTAGTACCTGTTAAAGAGGGCGAAAACATTGAGAGAGCTCTCAAAAAATTCAAGAGAAAATTCGAGAAAACCGGTGTAGTTAAGGAGTTGCGCGCTCGTCAGCAGTTTGACAAGCCTTCAGTACTCAAGAGATTGAAGATGGAGCACGCTATCTACGTTCAGAAGCTTCGCGACAGCGAGGAATAAAAAACTTGCACCTTTTCTTGTTTTTTAGATTATTCTGATATATATTCGTTGCCGTAAGATTTAGTTCTTGCGGCAACGAATATGTTTATAGACTCTTTCATAAAGCACCTGAAGAACGAGAGGAACTACTCGTTGCATACGCTCAGGGCGTATGCGGGTGATCTTCGTGCTTTTGAGGAGTATTTACGCGGTATCGAGGAGACGCTCTCTGTGGCCGATGCCGACGTTGATATGTTGCGTTTGTGGGTGGCTTCTCTTATGGATAGGGGTTGCGCGGCAAGTTCGGTTTGTAGAAAACTGAGCTCGTTGCGCTCTTTTTATGCCTATATGCGTGCGGCGGGTGCTGCCGGTGATAACCCTGCAACTGCGCTTCGGGGGCCAAAGTGCCGTAAGGCGTTGCCGGTCTTTATAAAAGAGGAGGAGATTGACCGCTTGATAGATGAGATGCCGTTTGGCGAGGGCTTCGCTGCCTGCCGCGACAGAGCTATGATACTATGTTTCTATGAGACCGGCGTGCGCTTGTCTGAGCTTGTGGGGCTGGATTTGGGCAGTGTCGATTTGCAGCAGGGGCAATTGAGAGTTTTGGGTAAACGTAACAAGGAGCGTATAATCCCCTTTGCGGGGGAACTGCGCGGTGAATTGGAATATTATCTTTCCGAGCGGGCCAAGGTGGCAGCTCCGGGTGAGCAGGCGCTCTTTGTGACAATGGCCGGCACACGTGTGAATCAGCAGCAGGTGTATCGTGTGGTCAACAAGAGATTGTCGGCTGTTACCTCTGCGGCAAAAAAGAGCCCCCATACATTGCGCCACAGTTTTGCAACGGCGATGCTCAATAACGACGCCGAGCTTATGGCGGTTAAGGAACTACTGGGGCACGAGCGGCTGGCTACCACCGAAATTTACACGCATTTAACCTTTGAGGAACTTAAACGTTTTTATGATAAGGCTCACCCAAGAGCCGGTAATAACTAAATAATAGGAGGATTTATTATGGAGACAAGAATTCAATCAGTTCATTTTGATGCATCGACACAATTGTTGGAGTATGTAGAGAAGAAGGTTGCCAAAATAGAAAAATTGTGCGAAGGGGCTACATCGCTGGAGGTGACAATGAAATTGATAAAGCCCGAAACGGCAATGAACAAAGAGGTGGCGCTGCGTCTTTCTTCCGGCCTGGGCGATATGTTCGCATCCAAAACTTCCGACACTTTTGAGGACGCTTTGCTCGTGGCAATCGATGCTTTGAAGGCGCAAATCGAGAAAAAACGCGAAAAAATGAAGTAAAACAAGAAAAAAACACAGAAAATGTTTTGTGATTAAAAAAAAACTCGTACATTTGCACTCGCTTTACAACGGTAACAGCGCTGCAAATGTACAATGCCTCTTTAGCTCAGTTGGCCAGAGCACGTGATTTGTAATCTCGGGGTCGTTGGTTCGAATCCGACAAGAGGCTCAAACAAAAGCGCGTTAGTTGAAAGCTGTCGCAAATGCGTTTTCTGAAATAGTGACAAGGGCAAATTCCAGAGTGGCCAAATGGGGCAGACTGTAAATCTGCTGTCTTTCGACTTCGGTGGTTCGAATCCATCTTTGCCCACAATGTGTTGAAAAAGAGAATGCAAACCAGCCTTGA
>JAFVSR010000061.1 GCA_017503645.1 Bacteroidaceae bacterium
CCAGTATAATGTAGCAGCAGGAACATACCACTCGCCCATTATATCGTCGGCAACAAGCTACCGCTACTTGCGTGTTGCGGTGACACGCTCCGAAGGACCGGCTGCTGAAATTTATGGCGGTCAATACTTTTTTGGTATGTCCGAATTTAAATTGGGTGCAGTGAGTGTAAGTTACTATGAGGGTCTTGGCGATGTTGTACCGCAAATCAAGGCTATTGTCGCTGCCATATCAGAGGCAAAGCAAAACAAAAGAACAATAGCCGGGGCAATAGAAAATATAAATACACAAATAGATGCCTATAAGCAGGCATTAAAAACCAATGCCGCTAATATTGTCGATGGTTGGGGTGGTGTAGGCTACCCTGCGGCAAGCGCCATAGAAGAGTTCCTTGATGCCGTAGAGGCTGCAAACCAAGTCAAGGATATAACCGCTGCACAAACCGCCCTTTATGCTGCCGAAATCCAAATGCCCGAGGATGGCAAGGCCTACTACATAAAAGCCAAGTACAACGACGGCACCTATCGCTATATCTACCGTACCGATGCAGGCAAATTGCAAGTGAACCCCACTAGCAATGCCAAGCCTGCCGACTATGCCGGTATATTCGTGTTCCACTCGTTGGGCAGTGGCAAATATGCCCTTGCACACAACAGTGGCGAGTACATGGTTTACTATGCCGATAGTAAGAACGGTGCAGGCGGTCATAACGATGGTTTTGCTCCTACATACGAGCTTGGAACGCAGGATGCCGAAATAACATTCATCCCCGGTGGCAGTGTCAGTGCAACCAACCCAAGTACAGTGGACGAACGCACCGAATTCATGGGCGGCTTTGCAATGCAGGCATATAATAGCAGTAGTTCAGCCTTGTTCTATATGATGGCAGGTAACCCCGATTTCCATAGTGCAAATTCAAATTCTGTGTATTATCAAGGTGGTAACCGCAGTTCTATATTCTGCTTAGAGGAGGCAACCTATGCCAACACCCCCACGTTGAACAGCATCAGTGGCAGCACGCTCATCATGAACTTCGAGCAAGAGGCCTTGGCAACGTTCAGCGCACCGTTCCCCACCGTGCTTCCCGAGGGCGTTACCGCGTTCTATGCAAAACGCGATGATTGCAATAGCGAACTAATCTCGCTCACCGCCTACGAAGGCGATGCCCTTCCCGCCAACCAAGGCTTCATCCTTGCAGGCGATGCCGGTGCCATCACCATGGCTCCCGCCGCAGGCGAGGCCACAGTTGACATCTCGGGCGAGAACGTTATGGGTCACTCGGCAGGTGCCGCCAAGGTGCTAAGCGCATATAACGGCTATATCCTTGCCAACGGTTCGCAAGGCCCCGGCTTCTATGCCACCGGCGCAGGTACCCTTGCCATGAACAAAGCCTACCTTGCCCTTACCGGTACCGACCTCACAAGCATGCGTTCTGTTGTAATCCGCTTCCCCGGCCTCACCGATATCGACCGCGTAACAGTCGATGGCATAGGCTTGGACGATGCTGTTATCTACGACCTCAGCGGTCGTCGTGTCGAGAACCCCTCGCGTGGTATCTACATCGTTAACGGCAAGAAACTATATGTAAAATAAGATATAATAATTTGCCGGTACAGGCTACACCATAAAATTGTTCACAATTAGTTATTCTTTTTGTGAACAATTTTGTTTTTTACTTGATTTTGTGCCCGATAAATTGTATTTTTGCACGCTCTAAATTCGGCATATAGTATATGCCTGTTTGGCGCGTTACTTTTTTGCAAAATCATTAAATAATAAATATATGGAATTTACATTGACAAACGTAGATGCAACCGTTGCACGCTTAGTGGTAAACGTCGTTGAGGCTGACTATGCAGCA
>JAFVSR010000062.1 GCA_017503645.1 Bacteroidaceae bacterium
CCTCCACTATTCCCAAAAACACTGACGCTCGTTTTCCTAAAAGCTTTAATGCGCACCAATGAATACGCAGGGCGCAGTTCTCACAAGCATAGGTAATTCCAAAAAGGAAACCGGCACCGATAAAATCACAGCAAACAGCCGTTCAAACAGCGGAAAAGGACAAATGCTGTTTGAGCGATGTTCATCCTGTTGCTGTTATTGCGTGGAAAGCGAGTTCTTTTGTCCCCGATGGTTGAACGAAAAGCTGTTTGCGCTAAACAACAGGCGAACGAAGGATGTCGCTTGCGACTCGTGAGCAGAAGGCTGTTGTGACTGATTTTTGCGTGTGCCGGGCGCTTTGGTTCTTTCACGCGATGAAAGAACGTATAAAAGCAAGTTAAAAACAAAGAATTACTGATAAATAACACCGAGTAGTTTAGAGCAAATTAAAACCAATACTCCACACACCACAATAACCACAAACAACTCACAGGTCACCTAAAACCATAAAGCAAGACAAATTACCCACGGCAAGCAAATTTGCATTATGCCGAGTGCAGCCGAGCTTGCGCGAAGCGAATATTTGAGCGCAGCTTTTATTGGCTCAACGTAAAAAGTTGAGCCATTGTTGCAGGTGAGCCATTATTTTTTACCGGCCTGCAAACACAAAAAAAGAAGCCTTGCCAATGCAAGACTTCCTCTGTTGGGCTACCCGGACTCGAACCAGGAAAGGCAGGACCAGAATCTGCAGTGTTACCATTACACCATAGCCCAATGCTCAAATGCGATGCAAAGATACAACAATTATTTTTAAAAAAAATATTTTCGGCATTTTTTTATTCAATTATCTGAAAATTTTTATCTCATATTGCAGTTTTAGGGTAAAAACTACCTATCTTTGCCATTATATGGCACGCACCGACAAGGCTTGCTATGCCAAATTGGCAGTTTTGTTGCAAAAACAGCAATGGCACGCAATTTGCACTACCTATTATAAAAGGAATAAAGAAAATTTTTACAATGCAAAAAGAGGATAAAACAACAAAAACACTTATCGATAAGATAGTGGAAGGCATACAGGAGAAGAAAGGCAAGGGAATAACAATTGTCGATATGGAAAAACTTGGGAACAGCATATGCGACTATTTTGTTATATGTCAAGGAAACTCGCCTGCACAGGTAAGCGCCATAACCGACTCGGTTGAGGATGTGGTGAGAATAGGTTGCAAACGCAAGCCCTATGCGATAGACGGCCTGCGCAATGCACAATGGGTGGCAATGGACTATGGCGATGTACTTGTACACGTATTCCTGCCCGATGTGCGTGCGTTTTACGACATCGAGCACCTGTGGGCCGATGCCAAAATTACAAATATCCCCGATTTAGACTAATTTATGAGCGATAAGAAGATACAAAAACCACAATTCAATTTCACCTGGTTCTACATCATTGCAGGAGCAGTGCTTATATTTTTCACACTATTCGGCGGCGAAACAACCTCGCTGCAGAAGGAGGTTATATACTCCGAGCTTAAGTCCTATGTGGAAAAAGGCTACGTTTCGAGCATTACCGTTTACGACAATAACGACGTTGAGGCAATACTCTACCCCGACTCGGCCAAATATGTATTCCCCGGCAAGGTGGATAAGATAGGCGAAGAGCCTATGGTATTTCTGCAGATTGGTTCAAAGGAGAATTTCGAAAAATTCATTGAGGAACAGGAGGCTGAGGGTAAATACCAAGGCTCGCTTAAGTATGAGAAAAAGCCCGACTACTGGGGAGGCATCCTATGGAATGTACTGCCAATAGTGGTGTTTGTGGGTATATGGATATTCCTTATGCGACGTATGGGTGGCGGTGGCGCGCAAGGCGGTGTGTTCAACGTGGGCAAATCGCAAGCCAAGCTGTTTGAGAAGAGCGACAGCAACCGCATAACATTCAAGGATGTTGCAGGCCAGGAGGGTGCCAAGCAGGAGGTTAAGGAGATAGTGGATTTTCTGAAGAACCCCGGACGCTACACCGAACTTGGCGGAAAAATACCCAAAGGTGCCCTGCTTGTAGGCCCCCCGGGAACGGGAAAGACATTGCTGGCTAAGGCCGTGGCAGGCGAAGCCAACGTGCCATTCTTCTCGCTGTCGGGTTCCGACTTTGTGGAGATGTTCGTGGGTGTGGGAGCATCGCGCGTGCGCGACCTCTTCCGCCAAGCCAAAGAGAAGGCACCCTGCATCATATTCATAGACGAGATTGACGCCGTGGGCCGCGCCCGTGGCAAGAACCCCTCTATGGGTGGCAACGACGAGCGGGAGAGCACGCTGAACCAGTTGCTCACAGAGATGGATGGTTTTGGCACCAACAGCGGAATAATCGTTATGGCAGCCACCAACCGTGCCGATATTCTTGACAAGGCGCTGCTGCGTGCGGGCCGTTTCGACCGCCAGATTCACGTAGACCTGCCCGACCTCAACGAGCGCAAAGCCATCTTCGGCGTTCATCTGCGCCCGCTGAAGCTCGACCCATCGGTAGATGTGGACACACTCGCTCGCCAGACACCCGGTTTCTCGGGTGCCGACATTGCCAACGTGTGCAACGAAGCCGCCCTTATAGCGGCACGTAACAGCAAACGCGCAGTGGAGAAACAGGATTTCCTCGATGCCGTGGATAGAATCATAGGAGGTTTGGAGAAAAAGACCAAGGTGATGACCGAAGGAGAGAAACGCACCATTGCCATACACGAGGCCGGGCACGCCACCTTGTCGTGGTTCCTTGAACACGCCAACCCGCTTATAAAGGTAACCATTGTACCTCGTGGGCGCGCACTTGGCGCAGCCTGGTATATGCCCGAGGAGCGACAGATAACCACCAAAGAGCAGATGCTCGACGAAATGTGTGCCATACTTGGCGGCCGTGCTGCCGAGGAACTGTTTACCGGACACATATCCACAGGTGCAATGAACGACTTAGAGCGCGTGACAAAGCAAGCCTATGGAATGATTGCATATGCCGGTATGAGCGACAAACTTGCCAACCTGTGCTACTACAACAACGAGCAATATTCATTTAACCGCCCATACAGCGAGCGCACTGCCGAGCTCATAGACAACGAGGTACAGGCTATGATAAACAGCCAGTACGAACGTGCAAAGCAACTGCTCACCGAGCACAAGGAGGGGCACGCGCAGCTTGCCAAGGTGCTTATGGAACGCGAGGTTATATTTGCCGAGGATGTGGAGAAGATTTTCGGTAAGCGCCCCTGGGCTTCGCGCAGCGAGGAGATTATCGATAATAACGACATTGAAGATGTAACCGAGGTGGTTGAAGAGAATATTGCCGAAGCCGCCTCAACTGCCGACAATGCAAACAACAACACAACCGAAAAAACCAATAACACAAAATAAAATGAATAAACTACTTGTACGCATTCTCACGGGTGCCGCATTCGGCATTGTTCTGCTGGGTGCAATTCTTTACGGGCACACCTCGTTCGGTGCATTGTTCACCATTGTCGCTATGCTTGCTGTGAACGAGTTCAGCAACCTCATACACGAGCATAAGAAAACCACGTTCAGCACATTGATTGCGGTTATAGGTGGAGGCTACCTCTTTTTTGCCTTCTATGCAAAAGCTCATTTAGGAGTGACCGACACCACCCTGCTCTTTGCGCCCTATGCATTGCTTATGGTATATATGTTCATTCGCAGGCTGTTCTGCACCGAGGGCAGTTCGCTCGACAATTACGCCTATTTTGCCCTCACCCAGATATACGCCGCACTACCCTTTGCCCTGCTTAACATTTTATCGACAGTGGGAGCTTCGAGCGGCACATACAATTACGCTCTGCCGCTTGCCATATTCGTGTTCATCTGGTGCAACGACACCGGTGCATTCTTTGTGGGCTGTTCGATAGGCCGCCACAAGATGTGGGAGCGCGTATCGCCCAAAAAGACCTGGGAAGGCACCATCGGTGGTTTTGTGGTTGCTATGATTGCGGGATATGTGATGTCGCTCTTCTTCACACAGCTCAATGCTTGGCAGTGGATGGGAATGGCCGCCGTTGTGGCTGTTGCCGGAACATACGGCGACCTCATAGAGTCTTGTATGAAGCGCGAAATGGGAATCAAGGATTCAGGCAACATACTGCCCGGACACGGCGGCATACTCGACCGCTTCGACAGCACACTGCTTGCCGCACCCTGCGCAATGATTTATTTGAGCCTTATCGGTGTTTTGTAAAAAAACAGACGACAATATAAACATACACACAAAAAAAATGATGAGCCGCGGCTCATCATTTTTTTTGTGTCAATAGCTGCACCATCTTTTCGGCAGCGTGCTGCGATGCACCCGGTGCGCCAAGAATATCTATCATATGGTCGTAGCCTGAAAGCATCATTTGCCGCTCGGACGAATCGGGCGGCAGCAATTTGCCAAGCTCGCGGGTAATATTTTCCACCGTCATATCGGCAGCCACAAGCTCGCGCACCACCTCGCGGTCGGCAATAAGGTTCACCAGCGATATGTATTTCACCTTCAGGAACAGGTGTTTGAGTTTTGACACAAGCCAAGCGGCAGGGGTGCTGTAGCACACCACCTGCGGCACGCGGAACAGCGCCGTTTCAAGGGTGGCGGTGCCCGATGTAACCAACGCTGCGTGGGCGTGCTGCAACAAGCGGTAGGTATCGCCGAAAACAATGGCTGCACCCTGTTGCAGATAGGGGGCATAGAGCTCCTTGTCTATACCCGGGGCACCCGCTATCACAGGCCGGTAATCGGGGTATTTTGCAATAGCCTCGAGCATCTGCGGCAGATTATCCTTAATCTCGTGCTTGCGACTGCCGGCCAATAGCGCCACTATGGGTTTATCGCCCAAGCCGTTGGCGGCACGGAAGGCGGAATCATCGCGCTTGTTCACACGCAAATAGGCATCAACGGCATCAACGCAGGGATTACCTATGTAGTTTATCTCGTAATTGTGCTTTTTGAAATACCCAACCTCGAATGGGAGAATTGAGAACATTGCATCCACATCGCGCTTTATGTTTTTTATTCTACCCTCGCGCGAAGCCCATATTTTGGGAGCTATATAGTAATAGACGGGGATGGATGTGGTCTTGTGAATATCGCGTGCTATGGAGAGATTAAAGCCAGGGTAATCTACAAGAATAAGCGCATCGGGCTGCCACTCCTTGATATCCTTTTTGCACATTGCCATATTGGCAAATATCGTGCGCAGGTTCATAAGCACGGGAATAACCCCCATAAAAGCACAATCGCGGTAGTGCTTTACGCAGGTGCCACCCACTTGCGACATAAGGTCGCCACCGAAGAAACGGAAATCGGCCTCTTTGTCGGCAGCCTTAAGAGCTTTCATCAGATTGGAGGCGTGCAGGTCGCCCGATGCCTCTCCCACTATAAGATAATATTTCATAAGCCTTACTTTTCAATCGGTTTGAAGATATCACCCCACCCCTGCATATCGGCAAGCAGGGCGTAATCGGTGAAATCTATTTTTGTGGGAGTGATGGCCACAAAATTGTTATCGAGTGCCACCCTGTCGGCAGCCTCATCGGTGTCGTGTTTCTCGAACTCACCTGTGAGCCACCACCATTTACCGCCACGCGGATGATTGTGAGCCTCCCACTCGTTCACCCAACAGCCCACAGCCTGGCGGCATACCTTAACGCCCGCATACGAGGGGGAGTCGGGGAAATTCACATTCAGGCAACTGCCCACGGGAAGCCCGCGCTGCAACACCTCGCCAACTATGCGGCGTATGTATGGGTATGTGGGTGTGAAATCGGCATCGGCATCGTGCGAGCAGAGCGAAAAGGCTACCGAAGGAATCCCCTTCATACAACCCTCTATCACCGCACCCATAGTACCCGAATAGTGAGCATTAACAGCCGAGTTGTCGCCGTGGTTTATACCGGCCACAATGAGCGAAGGAGTGCTGGGCACATATGCGTGGCAGCCGAGCTTTATACAGTCGCACGGGGTACCGGTACAGGCATACACAACCAAGCCCTCTTCGGCTTTAACCTCCCAGACCTTAAGAGGTGTTTCACTTGTTACGGCACACCCATTGCCCGAACGCCCCGTGTGAGGAGCCACCACCACAACATCACCAAATTCCCTTAACACCTGCACAAGGCAGTTTATACCTTTTGCAAGGTAACCATCATCATTCGAAACTAAAATAAGAGGTTTTTCATTCATAGTACCATAGTATTTTTACGGGTGCGAAGATACTGAAAAAAGCAACAAAAAACAAAGCGGAAGATACTAAAGCACATCTGCAAAAAAGGAACCGAAAGCCCCAATATCCATTTGCAACATTTTTTAACACATTTTATTACCACCTGTTTATAACTAAACGACAAATACAGAAAAGCAATCTTTTTTTTTCGTATCTTCGCAAAATAAATTGGGTATAAAAGATGTTGTCGGGAAAAACCGCACGGAAGCCGACACACAGATTACCAATAGTTTAACACTTGAGAGCGAAGAATATAATAGGGAAATAAGATACATATGAAGAATGGAGCAATCATCTTTTGTTTTACTATATTAACAAACTTATGTTTGCACTCTCAAACCCCCACTGACAGCGCCGCATTGCGTGCGCTGTCAGTAGGGTATATAATGCCACAGGAAAGAGTCTACCTGCATTTTGATAATAATGCGTATTTCTTAGGAGAAACCATTTGGTTTAAAGCCTTTGTAACAAGCCACGATGTTGACCGCCCCACCACTGTGAGCAAGGTGCTGTATGTGGAGTTGCTTGCACCCGAAGGGTATGTGGTGAAAACGGAGAAATATAAAATTGGGGCAGACGGCACCTGCCACGGGGAGTTCTTTATGGACACTGCCTATTTGTCGGGGTTCTATGAAATACGTGCATACACACGATATATGCTGAACTGGGGAGAGCACGCTGTGTTCAGCAGGGTGTTTCCGGTTTACGACAAAGTGAACAACGGCGATTGGAGTTTTCGCAATATATACGACAGGAAACGCAGTTTCAGAACCGAAGACGACTGGATTAACAACGAACTACCCGATTGTGATTTGAAGTTCTATCCCGAGGGTGGTCATCTTGTATGTGGCTTAGAGAGCCGTGTGGCCTTTGAACTAAAGGGCGTTGATGGTATTGAGGGAGAGACTGAGATAACCATTCTTGCCAACGGTAATCCTATTATAAAAGTTTCTCCGGTGCATTTGGGAAAGGGTTCCTTTATACTCACACCACAGCCGGAGACTGAATACACGGCCACAACAGTTGCCAAAGACAAGAAAGGAAATGACAGAAAATATGAGTTTCCGCTACCGACTGTTGAGAAAGAGGGTGTGGTGGTATCGGTGAGTGAGATACAGGATAGTATTCAAATTTCCTTGAAACATAATTATCACAACGATTCTGTGCTTGGGTGTGTTATTATGCACCGAAGCAGTTTGGGGTTCTACAAAAGAATTACAAATAGTTCCTCTCTCTTTTCTATTGCAAAGAGTGCGATACCCGAGGGGGTGAGCCGCGTTGTTATATTCAGAAGTCGTATACCACTTGCCGAACGCCTCTTTTTTGTACTACATAATGAACCACAAACAGGAGACCATAAAATAGTGAAACTCAATGCTACGGCAAATGGGATACCTATAGAAAATTTTACTCCCTGTTCCTACGAAAAGATTACAATAACAATGGAACGTGACGACGGCAAGGAGATTGAGGATGTCACGGATTTTGCAGTTTCGGTAACCGACAATGCCGGGCATATACATACATCGTGGGGGTATAATATGTATAGTTACCTGCTCCTTGGTTCCGAAATAAAAGGTTATATTCCCAACGCAAAGCAATATTTTGACATTGGAAACAGAGAACGCGATATGCAACTCGACCTTGTTATGCTCACCAATGGTTGGACAGCATATGACTGGAGCAAGCTCACAAGCACCGACCTCACAAGAATCGTGGAGCCGGAAAAGGGGTTGCGTCTTAGAGGACAATTGTACAAACGATTGGTAAGCAATAAATTCGGTGAGAAAGGAAAGGTTACCATTGTGCCCTGCAAAAGATTGTCTGTAACATTAAGTGTACCCACGGATGGTAAAATTAAAGCATACAGGTTTAAGACCGATAAAGACGGGTGCTTTGACCTTGCATTGGAAGATTTTTATGGGAAAAAGGTGGTGGCACTCACACCCAAGTCGCGCATTATAGAGACAAGAGGTTCAAAGGCTGCATTTTCACTCGACCGTTATTTTTCTCCAACCCCACGTCTGCTATCGTATTGGGAACTCAATACCGGCTCACCCATTATAAATATGAATGAGCAAGAGGAAGATAGCTTAGTGAGAAGGTTAGACAACTTGGAATATGAACTATCGGCCGTGAACATTACAAGCAAACGTAATAAGGACAGATTCAAAAGAGCACCCATAAGCGAACTGCGACTCAATTATATGGATGAGTGGGAGTATGCACTCGATGTCACATACAAATATGGGGTATATGATTTTGCAAGGAAAGAGAGAACCTCAAAAGAAGATGCGACATCGGACAATGAACTTTTCGTTGAATTTCAAAGTGACTACAGCGATGATACCGAAAAGGTTTTTCGCTATAACAAAAAAGATACTTACTACAAGAACCTGCCCCAGGAATACGAGAAAGGGTATTATATTTTCAGAGATAACCTGCCACAATACTCCGGTTCACTCACAGTATCCAATGTGATAACAAGTATTTTTGCACGCTACAGCCTACATTGGTGCTATTGGGTAATGCCTGCTGTTATAAAAGGAGAATATAAAAAGGACTCGATACCCCAGATAGATAAAGAGTACTTGAAAGGGGTGGATGTAAAGAAGATGACTAATTTCAGCGAGATTATAATAAGCAGCGATGAAAGATATTGCAACAGCATCACCGGTGGCGAAGGATTTTGGAACAGCAAAAAAGAGGAGAGGATTATAAGTGGAGAATTATCTTGTACAACCAACCCCTTTACACAACGGTCGCAACTCGTATATTCGGCAGCTTTCCAACCCACACTTGTTAAACTCGGACCGTTTTGGAACAAACATCCCTACTCTTTTTTCTACGATGGTTTTTATACAATGAAGAGGATTCACCCCACCAAAAACGAGATAAAAAGCGAAAGCGGCAATTTAATGGAACACAACAGAAACGATGTGGGGCAAGAGATGCAAACTTACAAATTGAAAGAACGCCTTAAACATCCCAACTATGTAGCCTATCTCGTACCGGCCCAAAATGACAGTACAAATACGCTGATAAAGGTTGACTTAAGCGGTGAGGCGGGAAAGCGACGTTATACCTCGTTTCAGGGATACACAGAAAGCAAACAATTCTACTCACCCGATTACAGCAAAGAGAAGCCCACGCTACCCGACTATAGACGCACACTGCTGTGGCACCCTGCGGTGAAAGTCGTTGATGGAAAGTTGCAGGTAGAGTTATACAACAGCAGTGAATGCAATGCTATAAAAGTTGAAGCATTAGGATATGAGAATGGAGTGATGTATATGAAATAATAAAAAGAAGGTGCTTATATACCATATTACGCTAAATGCAAATTTGTCATCTCGACCATACCTCAATGAAAAAAATCAAAAGAGGTTTTCGATGAGCTATGCGAATAACGTATGTGAGAGTTCTATCATTTTGTAGCATTCTTTAGATTCCTCGTCGCTACGCTCCATCGAAATGACAGGTTCGCAATTTGAACGAGTTTATATCGAACTGACGTCAAATAACATTTTTTAATGAAATTTCTTGCTACCTGTTTATAACTAAACGGCAAATGCTGAAAAGCAATCTTTTTTTTTCGTATCTTCGCAAAATAAATTGGGTATAAAAGATGTTGTCGTGAAAAACCGCAAAGGAGCCGACACACAGATTACCAACAGATTAACTCTTGAAAGCAAAAAAGATATGGGAAAGATAATAGCACTTGCCAACCAAAAAGGTGGTGTGGGCAAGACAACCACAGCAATAAACCTTGCAGCATCGCTCGCCACATACGAGAAAAAGGTGCTGGTAATAGACGCCGACCCGCAGGCCAATGCCTCATCGGGCCTCGGCATAGATATACGCGAGATTGAATGTTCCATCTACGAGTGCCTTATAAACAAGGCCGCAATAACCGACGGCATACACAACACCTGTGTCGAGGGGCTCGACATAATACCCTCGCACATAGACCTTGTGGGTGCAGAGATTGAGATGCTCGATATGCCTAACCGCGAAAAGATTATGCGCGAGGCATTGGCACCCATAAAGGACAAATACGACTATATACTCATCGACTGCTCGCCCTCGCTGGGCCTCATCACGGTGAACTCGCTCACCGCGGCCGACTCGGTGATAATACCCGTGCAGTGCGAGTATTTTGCATTGGAGGGTATAAGCAAGCTGCTGAACACTATAAAAATCATAAAATCGAACCTCAATCCCTCGCTCGACATCGAAGGATTCCTGCTCACAATGTTCAATTCGCGCCTGCGCCTTAGCAACCAGGTGTACAACGAGGTGAAGAAGCACTTCCGCGAGCTTGTGTTCAACACCGTGATACAGCGCAACATACGACTGGGTGAGGCACCCAGTATGGGTATCCCCGTAATAATGTACGATGCCGACTCCACCGGTGCGAAGAACTACCTTGCGCTTGCACAAGAGATAATTAACAGAAACAACGAATAACCAATGGCACCAAATAAAAAATTCACATTAGGCCGAGGGCTCGATGCTCTAATCTCCACCGAAACCGTACAGACTTCGGGCTCGCAATCCATTGGCGAGATTGAGATAAGCCAAATAGAGGCCAACCCCAACCAGCCACGTCGCGAATTCAGCGAGGAGGCACTGCAGGAGCTTGCCGACTCAATAAAGGAGCTTGGCATAATACAGCCCATCACACTGCGCAAGATGGGCAAGGACAAGTACCAGATTATTGCCGGCGAGCGCCGTTTCCGCGCATCGCAGTTAGCGGGCAAGACCACCATCCCCGCATATATTCTGAAAGCCGATGACGAGGACACTATGGAGATGGCCCTTATAGAGAACATCCAGCGTGAGGACCTCAACGCATTGGAGATAGCCCTTGCCTACCAACAGCTCATTGAGCAGCACAACCTGTCGCAGGAGCAACTGAGCAAGCGTGTGGGCAAAGGACGTGCCACCATTGCAAACTTTCTGCGCCTTTTGCGCCTGCCCGCCACAATACAGGTGGCTCTTAAGGAGAAACGCATAGATATGGGGCACGCCCGCGCGTTGCTGTCGCTCGACAACCCTGCCGAGCAGATAAAACTGTTTCACGACATCGAGGCCAACAGCTATTCGGTGCGCGAGGTCGAGGATATTGTACGCAAGATGAAGGAGGGCGGCGAAGCGCCTGCGCCAAAAAAGGTGGCCGCCAAGCAGCCCCACCCCGAATTTCACCAACTGAAGAAACAACTTACACACTTTTTCCAGTCGCCCGTGCAGCTCACCTGCTCGGCCAAGGGAAGCGGCAAGATAAGCATCAAGTTCAAGAACGAGCAGGAGCTTGAAAGAATTATTGCCATATTTGACAAATTAAACAATTAACATAGTGAAAATGCCGAGATTCACATACCTGCGTACCGCGTTGTTGGCCGCTTTGTTTTGCTTGACGGCTGTAAAAAACAGCTATGCACAAGATAGATTTGCACTGCCGGGAGACTCTATTATTGAAAACGCTCTGAAAGCCGACTCTGCAACAATAGACAGCATATACAGGAGCGATGTGAGCCTTTCGCCCGACAGCAGCCGCGCTGCAATGAAGCGCAACTACAACGAAATGACCGGTAACATAAAACCGTTCAAGCCCAACCCCACAAAAGCCACTTGGCTTGCAGTGGTTGTACCGGGTGGAGGACAGATTTATAACCGCAAATACTGGAAACTACCCATCGTATATGGCGGCTTTGTAGGTTGCTTGTATGCTTATAATTGGAACAGCCAGATGTACAGCGACTACCGTCAGGCCTACCTCGACATTATGGACAGCGACCCCAATACCGACTCGTACAAGGATTTCTTTCGCCCGGGATACGATTTCGAGGGGAACAAAGAGTACCTTACAGGGCTTTTCAAAAAGAGGAAGGACCGCTACCGCCGTTGGCGCGACTTAAGCATATTTGCCTTCATAGGCGTGTATGTACTCTCGGTAATAGATGCATATGTGGATGCGCAGCTCGCCAGTTTCGACATAAGCGAGGACCTGAACGTGACCGTGGAACCCGAGATTATGAACAACAGCATAGGCCGGATGGACAAGGGCTACTACGGAATAAACTGCAACATAAATTTCTAAACAAAAGGAATGCAAAGATACACGACATACATAACAACACTTTTACTGCTCCTTGCCACAAGTATCGAGGCGCAGGAGAACGATTTCACACCCATCGACAGCATAAGCGACAACGCACTGCTCGACAAAGCCATTGCAAGCCCCGACACAATAGACTTTGCAGTGGAGACAATGGAGTGCGACAGCCTTGTTTTTGAACTGCCCGAGGGAATGACTGCCGACATAGACAGCCTTATGAACGGCTGGCAGGCACGCCATCTCCTGAAGGCGCTCGACTGCCAAACCGAGGGATGGGAATACATAAAGACAAACGATACCACATATGCCGAGCGTCTGCGCGACCTGCACAGCATAATAGAGATGCCATACAACAGCACGGTGCGCCACTGCATAGACCGTTACGCCACACGCAACCGCTCACTGGTGTCATATATGCTGGGCATTGCAGAGTTCTATATGCCTATGATTGAGGCCGAAATAGACAAGTACAATATGCCCCACGAACTCAAATACCTGCCCGTTATAGAATCGGCACTTAACCCAAAGGCAGTGTCGCGTGCAGGAGCAAAGGGATTGTGGCAATTTATGTTTGCCACCGGCAAGCTCTACGGGCTTAAATCGAACAACTACATAGATGACCGCTTCGACCCGCTGAAGGCCACACACGCAGGCCTCAACTACCTGCGCGACCTTTATAACTTTTTCAACCGTTGGGACCTTGCGATAGCGGCATACAACTGCGGCCCGGGCAACGTAAAAAAGGCTATACTGCGTTCGGGCGGAAAGACCGATTTCTGGGGTATTTACCGCTACCTGCCACGTGAGACACGCGGCTACCTGCCGGCACTCATTGCGGCCAACTACATAATGACCTACCACGAGGAGCACGGCATATGCCCAATGGAGCCTGCACTGCCCATTGGAACCGACACTTTGCACATAACAAAGAACCTGCACTTCAAACAGATAGAGCAGTTCTGCGATATAAACATTGAAGATATAAGAGCGCTCAACCCGCAGTATATCAAAGATATCGTGCCCGGGGAGGCCGAAAGATATGTACTGCGCCTCACCAACGATGCCATCACCCGTTTCATCACAAACGAGGACAGCATATACAACTACAAGAAGGAGGAGTTCTTCCCAAGCAGCAACTTAGCAAAAATGCTCAAGGAGGCCAAGGCCAACGACGATGGTCGCGGCACACTCAAATATCACAAGATACGCAGCGGAGAGACACTTGGCAGCATCGCCCGCAAGTACCGCGTGACGGTGAAGCAGATTATGAAATGGAACAATATGCGCAACACCAGGATAAGGGCAGGCAGACGATTGAAGATTTACTGATAAAGTATGAACAGCGACGAGAATAAAATATTGGATGAAGAGACCGCTATAAACAATGCGTTCAAGGAGTTGCTGGATATATATCTGGCATCGCAGCACCGCAAGAAGGTGGAGCTGATAACCAAGGCATTCAACTTTGCACGCCAGGCGCATAAAGGGGTGCGCAGACATAGCGGCGAGCCATACATTATGCACCCGCTGGAGGTTGCCACCATCGTGTGCCGCGAAATAGGATTGGGCTCTACATCTATATGTGCGGCGCTGTTGCACGATGTGGTGGAGGATACCGACTACACCGTGGAGGATATCCGTAACCTGTTTGGCGACAAAATTGCCGAAATAGTGAACGGACTCACGAAAATTGCCGGCGGAGTGTTTGGTGCACACGCATCGGAACAGGCCGAGAACTTCAAGAAACTGCTGCTCACTATGAGCGAGGACATACGTGTTATTCTCATAAAGATAGCCGACCGCCTGCACAATATGCGCACACTGGAGTTTATGCCCGTGAACAAACAGTACAAAATAGCGGGAGAGACACTCTACATATACGCCCCAATAGCCTACCGCTTAGGATTGAGCAAAATAAAGACAGAACTCGAAAACCTGAGCTTCCGCTACGAGCACCCCGAGGAGTATGCCAAGATAGAGAAGAAGATTGAAAAGACACAGCGCGACCGCGATATTCTCTACCGCGAATTCACATCGCCCATATGCAGTGAACTCGATGCTATGGGGCTCAAATATCGCATAATAGGGCGCGTGAAGTCGCCCTACTCCATTTGGAACAAGATGCAGAAAAAGCACGTTGCCTTTGAGGATATTTACGACATACTGGCCGTGCGCATCATATTCACCCCTCGTGAGGGAAAAGACGAGAACAACGAGTGCTTCAACATATACATAGCCCTCACAAAGCTGTACAACGCCCACCCCGACCGCCTGCGCGACTGGGTGAACAAACCCCGCACCAACGGCTACAAGGCGCTGCACGCCACGTTTATGAGCAAGCGCGGCGAGTGGATAGAGGTGCAGATACGTAGCGAGAAGATGAACGAGATGGCCGAAAAGGGAATTGCCGCCCACTGGAAGTACAAGAGCCAGGGAGAGGACAGCGGCGACGAACAGCTCGAAAATTGGCTGCACACCATCAAGGAGATACTCGATGACCCGCAACCCAATGCGCTCGATTTCCTCGACACCATAAAGCTGAACCTGTATGCAACAGAGATATTTGTCTTTACGCCCAAAGGCGACATTAAGACAATGCCGCAGAACTGCACTGCACTGGACCTCGCATACAGCATACACACCTTCCTGGGTAACCACTGCATAGGAGCCAAGGTGAACCATAGGCTTGTGCCGCTGAACCACCAACTGCAAAGCGGCGACCAGGTGGAAATAATAACCTCTAACGCACCACGCGTGGAGGAGGGATGGCTCTCGTTTGTAACCACAGCGAAGGCACGCGCCAAGATACTTGCAGCCCTGCGTCGCAAGCAGCGCCTGCTTATGCGCGACGGCGAGGAGATACTGAACAAATTCCTCGAAAGCGAGGGCCTAAGCAACTACAGCAACAACATAGAAAAGATATGGAAACTGCACGACCTCAAGGATAAGGAGGCCCTGCTTGTGGCCATAGGCGATGGCAGCATCACACTTGGCAACGAGGATAAGGATGCTCTGCTGGGCAACAAGAAGTTCAGTTTTCAATCACTGTTCTCGTTTGGCAAGGAGAAGAAAAAGGAGGAGAATAACGCCGAAACATTTGAGCAGATAGACCGCAAGACACCCATAAGCCTCACCGACGACAATATAAAAAGCAGCTACATAATAGCCGACTGCTGCCACCCCATCCCGGGCGACGATGTGCTTGGTTACTACGACGAGGAAAAACACATTGTAATACACAAGCGCAACTGCCCCGTGGCCAACACGCTCAAGAGCAGCCACGGCGACCGCATACTGGCTGCCAGATGGGACACCCACAAGAAACTGAATTTCATTGTACCTATTCAAATAAAGGGAATAGACGACTTGGGTGTGCTCAACGAGATTACCGCCATAACACAGCAGATGAATTCAAGCATACAGAAACTGCATTTGGAGTGTTTCGATGGGATTTTCGAAGGAACCTTCTGGCTCAATGTTCACGATGTTGACGATGTGAACAAACTTTGCAACGCACTGAAAAAGGTGAAACACATAAAGACCATTGCGCGCGTAGGATGATTCCTTATCACAATAGGTCGAGTTGCGCCTTAATTCCCAACAACTCCTCACGAATGGCCGAAAGGCGGTCGATGACCTCGGCCGACACATCGGCAACCTCCTTGTTGCCCGCACCCTTAAGATACTGCTTGGCACCGGCGATGGTGAGCCCGCGCTCCTTCACAAGATGATGTACAAGACGTATGGCTTTGATATCCTCTTTGGTGTAACGACGCACTCCGTTGCTGCCCTTGTGCGGTGCTATCTGAGGAAAAACGGTTTCCCAATAGCGCAAGGTGGACTCGGGGGTGTTAAGCTCGGTTGCCACCTCCTTTATGGTGTAGTACATCTTCAGGTCCTTGTTCTTCGATAGTGCCATAATCAATCATATACTTTTCCGTGGTTCTCGGCCATCTGAAGCATCTGGTCGTATCCCTCGGCATCGAGGTCCATAAAATAGTAGTTAATGGGATTCACGTGCTGCCCTTTTATTATAACCTCGTAATGGAGGTGAGGGCCGGTACTCTTGCCCGAGTTGCCGCTCAACGCAATCTGCTCGCCACGCACAACCTTTTGCCCCGGCTTCACCATAAATTTGTTGTTATATAGGTGAGCATATAGGGTTTCTATTCCATAGCCGTGGTCAATCTTCACAGTGTAACCATAGCCGGCCTGCCATTTGGCCGAAACAACGGTGCCGTCGGCTGTAGCATATACAGGCGTGCGATTATCACACGAGAAATCCATACCATTATGCTTCTTGCGAACTTTATATACAGGATCTATGCGCCAGCCATATCCCGATGCGGTGCGTTTGAGGTCGCGGTTGGCAATTGGCTGAATGGCAGGCAGATGGCGCAAATAATCCTCTTTCTCCTCGTCAAGCTTCACAAGTTCCTCAAAAGATTTTATCTGCAGGTACAGCTGCTTGTCGAGCATATCTATCTTTTGCGCCGTTTCAACCACCAGGGCCGAATTGCTCATATCCATAAGTTCGTCGTAACGGGCAGTGCCACCATAGCCCGATTGGCGTGCAAAGGTTGAAACAGGCTCGGAATTCAAGAGAACGCGATAAAGGTTATCATCGCGCTGCTGTATATCCTCGAGCACCTCCATAGCATCGTCGAGGCGTTGCGACATAATGCGATACTGCGCCAGCAATCTTGAATTTTCCTGTTGCAGTTCACTCATCGAAGGGGTTTCTATAAGCAGATAGAAGATGAGAAAGGAGAGACCGCCGAAAATGATAAACAACAACACACGCCTCAGTATAGTGAGGAAGCGTTGCGCCAAATTCGGATATACGCGGTCGTATGTTCGTGTAGCAGGGTTGAATATGTAATAGACTTTTCGCATCGGCAGCGCCCTTTATGCTGACAAAAGTAATAAAAGCTATCCTTTTTTGCAACTAAATACCAAAATATCGGCTTTGCATTAACAGTGTATAACAAATATGGTGAAAACCGAGTGCAGAATATATTAGAGATTTATCTCAAATATGCATATAACACAAAATATAACGCGCGATAATTAGTCTGTTTTATTCGTTTTTTCCGTCTTTTTATTGTATTTTTGCAGGTTGGAAATGAAAACAATAAAATAAAACATAATATAGTATGCTCACATCAAAAGAGATTAGAGAATCTTTCAAGCAGTTCTTCGAAGGAAAAGGACACCTCATCGTGCCATCGGCACCTATGGTAGTAAAAGACGACCCCACACTTATGTTCACCAACGCGGGTATGAACCAGTTCAAGGATATAATTCTGGGCAACAGCCCTGCAAAGAGCAAACGCGTGGCCGACTCGCAGAAGTGCTTGCGCGTTAGCGGAAAGCACAACGACCTTGAGGAGGTGGGCCACGATACATATCACCACACAATGTTCGAGATGCTCGGCAACTGGTCGTTTGGCGATTACTTTAAGGAAGATGCCATCAACTGGGCGTGGGAGTTCCTCACACAGGTTGCAAAGCTCGACCCCGAGCGTATGTATGCCACAGTGTTCGAAGGCAGCGAGGCCGAAGGCCTTGAACGCGACAACGAGGCAGCAGCCATCTGGAGCAAGCACCTGCCTGCCGACAGAATAATAAACGGAAACCACCACGACAACTTCTGGGAGATGGGCGATACAGGCCCTTGCGGTCCCTGTTCGGAGATTCACATCGACCTGCGTAGCGAAGAGGAGCGCAAAGCTATCCCCGGCCGCGACCTTGTAAACGGTTCTCACCCCCAGGTTATTGAAATATGGAACCTTGTGTTTATGCAGTTCAACCGTATGGCCGACGGCCACCTGGAGGAACTCCCCGCAAAGGTTATCGACACCGGTATGGGATTCGAGCGTTTGTGTATGGCTTTGCAGGGCAAGCAGTCGAACTACGACACCGACGTGTTCCAGCCCATCATTAAGGCCATAGGCGAGATTAGCGGCAAGAAGTATGGCGACGAGGAGCAGACCGATGTTGCAATGCGTGTAATTGCCGACCACATACGCACAATAGCCTTCTCCATCACCGATGGACAGCTCCCCTCAAATGCAAAGGCCGGTTATGTGATTCGCCGCATTTTGCGCCGTGCAGTACGCTACGGTTACACATTCCTGGGACAGAAACAGGCGTTTATGTTCAAGCTGGTGCCCACACTCATTGAGAATATGGGCGACGCTTACCCCGAACTGAAACAGCAACAGGAACTCATAACCAAAGTGATAAAGGAGGAGGAGGATTCGTTCCTTCGCACCCTCGACACCGGTATGCACCTGCTCGACAAGGTTATCGCAGCCACAAAAGCCGAAGGCAAGAGCGAAATCAGCGGCGTGGAGGCTTTTACATTGTACGACACATTCGGTTTCCCCATCGACCTCACACAGCTTATTTTGCGCGAGAACAACCTCACCGTGAATATGCAGCAGTTCGACGAGGAGATGCAAAAGCAAAAGACTCGTGCCCGCAACGCAGCTGCCGTGGAGAACGGCGACTGGATTACCGTGAGCGAGGGCGACTGCACATTCGTGGGATATGACAACACCGAGTACGATACCACCATTCTGCGTTACCGCCAGACAAAGCAGAAGAACCAGACTCTCTACCAGATAGTACTTAAAGAGACACCCTTCTATGCAGAGAGCGGTGGTCAGGTGGGCGACACCGGCCTCCTCATCTGCGGCGACGAGCGCATAGAGGTTATAGACACAAAGAAGGAGAACAACCTGCCCATACACATAACAAAAAAGTTGCCCGCCGATGCTGCGGCAACCTTCCGTGCCGAGGTGAATTTGAAGAAACGCAACGCTTGCGCTGCAAACCACTCCTGCACCCACCTGCTGGATCAGGCACTGCGTCAGGTACTTGGCACCCACGTAGAGCAGAAGGGTTCATTGGTGACCCCCGATGCCATTCGTTTCGACTTCTCGCATTTCCAAAAGGTAACCGACGAGGAGATTGAGCAGGTAGAGCGCATTGTGAATGCCCGCATACGCGAGAACATTCCCCTCACCGACCACCGCAACATACCCATAGAGGAGGCAAAGAAACTTGGTGCCATTGCCCTCTTTGGCGAGAAATATGGCGACCACGTGCGCGTGGTGCAGTTCGGCACATCCATAGAGTTCTGCGGCGGCACACACGTTGCGACAACCGGCAACATTGGTATGGTAAAGATTATATCGGAAAGCTCCGTGGCTGCAGGCGTGCGCCGCATTGAGGCCATCACAGGCGAGGCGTTGGAGGAGCACCTTTACAAGGCACAGAACCTTATGAAGGAGATACACGCACTCTTCAACAACGTGCCCAACCTCAAGGCTACCATCGTAAAATCAATTGCCGAGAACGCCGAGCTCAAAAAGGAGATTGAGGAGTATGCCAAGGAGAAGGCTTTGAATATGAAAAACGACCTGTTGAAGGAGATAAAGGAGCGCAAGGGTGTACGCTACATAAGCGCACTGCTCCCCGCAGCACCCGCAACGGTTAAGGATATAGTATTTGCACTGCGCCAGGAGCAGCCCGAGAACCTCTTTGTGGTTATCGGCAGCATATACAACGATAAACCCCAGCTCACCATCTCGGCAAGCGCCGACCTTGTGGAGCGCGGCATAAACGCAGGCAAGATTGTAGGCCAGGCTGCACGCGAAATGCAGGGCGGCGGTGGCGGACAGGCACACTTTGCACAAGCAGGTGGCAAGAACCCCGCAGGCATCAAGGCCGCAATGGAGAAGGTATTTGAGATTGCAGAAATTTAATACTGCACACAAATAAATAGAGAAATAAGGCAGCAGAGCGCGCTCTGCTGCCTTATTTCTCTATTTGCGAATCGCTCCAATTTACCAAATAGAGCTTTTCCGATGCACGCGTGAAGGCCGTGTACAGCCAGCGATAATAGTCGGGGCCGGCCATTTCGGGAGTAACATAGCCCTGGTCCAGGAACACCCGCTTCCATTGGCCGCCCTGTGCCTTGTGACAGGTTACCGCATAGCCATACTTAACTTGCAGGGCGTTGTAATAGGGATTTTTGCGCACCTCCTCCATTCGTTTGCGTTTGGAACGAATCTCGGGGTAATCCTCCCACACCGCAGCAAAGAGCGTTTCGCTTTCGGTGCGTGTGAGCGAGGGCGACTCGCTTGTGAGGGTACCAAGCATTATTTTAACATCAAGCTCGCAATCCTCGTAATCGGTGAGCGAGAGGGTGACATCGGCAAAGCGGAAGCCATACATCTCCTCGGTGGAGCCCACATACACAATCTCGGCAGTGTCGCCGTTGGCTATGAAATCTATCTTTTCAAGAATTGTCTTGTCCTGTTTGCCAAGCTCCTCGCGCCAATAGTAGTTGTTCTTCACTATCATAAGAATATCGCCGCGGTTGAGCTCCTCCTCGCGGTAGAGTATGCGGCGGCGTATCCCCTCGTTATATATGTTGGCACGCTTGTTCGAACGGCACAGAACAATGGTTTCGTCTATGCCCACCGAGCTGTACGAGCCTTCGATGGCCTCTATAAGTTCCTCGCCCTGCACCCTGCATATATCGGCAAAACCCTTGAGTTTTATCTGTGGCAAGGCGCCCAAAGCACCATCGGCTATTATGTGGCGCAACATAGTGGCGTTTTGCAATATGCCGGAGCCATCTAACTGACGCATCACCTGTGTGAGCTCCACCCCCGACACGTTGAGAAACATAGAGCGTAGATAGGTGGCCGAAAGCGCAGGCGACAACTCCTCACCCACAGGAGGCAACTGCGCGGTGTCGCCCAGGAGAAGCAATGAGCAGCCGCGCCCCGAATAGACAAATTCCACAAGGTCGTCGAGCAGGGCCCCCGAACCGAAATTAGTGGCACCCTCGTTGGCTATCATAGAGGCCTCATCAACTATAAACAGAGTGTTGTGCGCCCTGTTCTCCATAAGCGTGAACGAGGAGCCGTTGAGTATAGATTTCTGCCTGTAAATCCATTTGTGTATGGTATATGCCGGCTTGCCCGAATAGGATGAAAAGACCTTTGCAGCCCTGCCCGTGGGGGCAAGCAGCACAGTGCGGCGTTCCAACTGCTCCATAGTCTTTACAAGGGCAGCCACGAGCGATGTTTTTCCCGTTCCCGCATAGCCGCAAAGAAGGAAGAGGCGTCTGTCGTCGGCCGACAACAGGAACGCAGATATCTCTTCAAGTGATTTTTCCTGCTCTTTTGTTGGAACAAAGGGAAAATTTGTTTTAATTTGCGATGTTAAATATTTATTTATCACAATTATTTAATAAATATATACCATATAAAACGGAAATTCGTTTTTTTATCTTATTTTTGCGACACGAAAATACATAAATTAAATATAGTAACAATGAAAAACGTCTTAAAAGTATTGCTTATTCTTGCTGTTGTAGGTTTGGCATACATCAGCTATCGTAGTATTATGGGCCCCATTGAGTTTGCTGAGGTTCGTTCGGCTCGTGAGAAGGAGATTGTGGCTCGTCTTATCGACATTCGTACCGCGCAGATTGAGTACCGCAACAGCCACGAGGGCGCATACGCCGATGATTTTGATTCACTCATCAATTTCTTGAAAAACGCAAAAATGCCTATCGTTTTGAAGCAAGGCGAGCTTGACGATGCTCAGCTTGAGCGTGGCCTTACAGAGGACAAAGCATTGGAGATGATTAAGAAAGCCGAAAAGACAGGCAAATGGGGTGAGGTTGATAAAGAGGGCTTGCGCGGTTTCCGTCGCGACACATCTTGGATTGCCCTGCTCGACACCATCTATCCCAAAGAGTTTGTGGTAGATTCTCTCGCATTCGTTCCCTTTGGTAAGGGCGAGAAATTCGAGCTCCTCACCAGCTGCGATACCACAAAGGCAGGTAGCGCACAGTACCTCTTCGAGGCTCGTACTCCCTACGATGTTTACTTGCAGGACATCAACGACCAGGAGCTGGCCAACCTAAAATATCAGATGAAAAAGATGGACCGTTACTGCGGTTTGAAGGTGGGTGACGTTGAGAACCCCAACAACAACGCCGGTAACTGGGAATAATTTCTCTTTGATGAAAGGAGAAACCACACCATATAGAACATTATCCATTCGTATAAGTACGAATGGATTTTGTTTTTGCATATACAATGCCGCCGAGCCCGACTCGGTGCAGTACCACTTTCACCGTGCCGATGGCAACAGCAGCCTCTATGCCAACCTGTGCCGCGCCATAGAGGATTGCCCGCTGCCGATGAACGATATCACCGACATTAAGGCCATAATTGCCACAAACGACTTCACCACCCTGCCGGCCGAGTATGACGAAAAGCAGAACCACAAGATTTATTACCGTTGCTGCTTTCCAAAGGCCGACACCAATGTGGAGATAATTGCCAACAGACTGACGGCACACAACCTCACCGTGCTGTTTCCCGTGGAGAAGAACATATACAACCGCCTGGCACAGATGGGTAATGTGAGCTATTACACACCGGCAAGCATACTGCCCGGTTACATAGCAAGCAAGCCTCTTGCCGGCGACAGATATATGCTTGCCTACTATTGCGAGGAGGGTTCCCTGCTCCTTTCCATTAACAACGGACACGTGGAGCTCATAAACAGTTTTGGCACGGCCGACAACCACAACCAGCTATACTACCTGTTGGCCATTTGGAAGGCGCAAGGGCTGTCGCAAACCCACGACACCCTCTACCTGTGCGGCAACAAAAGGGTGGAAGAACTATCCACCGCATTGGCACAATTCATACGCCACAGAGAACGTATAAACCCGGGAGCACTGTTCCCGCCCAACCTGTTAAACCGAATAGGCAATATACCATTTGACCTGCAAGCACTACTACTATGCGAATAATAAGCGGAAAATACAAGGGCCGTCATTTCGACATACCACGCAACTTCAAGGCACGCCCCACAACCGATTTTGCCAAAGAGAACCTGTTCAATATCCTATGTAATATTATGGATTTCGAGGAGGTTGATGCACTGGACCTCTTTTCGGGTACAGGCAGCATAAGTCTGGAGTTGCTGTCGCGTGGCTGTGCCTCGGTTACATCGGTGGAACTGGAGCCCCTCCATTTCACCCACCTGCGAAAAAGCGCCTCAGCCCTTAGCGACGACAACTGGCGCCTTGTACGCGACGATGTCTTTCGCTACATACGCCGTTGCACTGCAAGTTACGATTTCATTTTTGCCGACCCTCCATATGCGTTAAAGGAGCTAAAGGATATTCCGCAACTCGTTTTAGAATCGAATATGTTAAAGGAGGGTGGTCTTTTCATTTTTGAACACGGCAAGGACAATGACTTCAGTGACAACCCGCACTTCTTCCGACACGTTGCATACGGCAGTGTGAACTTCACATTCTTCAAAAAGGGAGGAGAATAGATTATTACAAAATGGGCGAGAAGAGGCGCGCTGCCGATTCCAGGCAACGGCGTGCAAACGGACGAGCCGCATAACTGCGCGCCGTGAGCGTCAGCGAACTCTTTTCGTCAGTAATAAAGAGATTCTTCAATTTGCCGGCCACTGCAGCATCATACACAAAAGCACTTACTTCGAAATTATAGTAGAAGCTGCGAAAATCGAAATTGGCCGAACCAACCGAGGATATCACATCGTCGCTCACCACTGTTTTGCAGTGCAGCATACCACCATTATAAAGCAGCACCTTGACACCCGCCTCGAGCAGTGTTCCAAGATAGGAGTAGGAGGCATAGTCGGCCAGGCGGCTGTCGGAACGCCGTGGAATCATAAGCCTCACATCCACCCCCGAAAGCGCGGCATTGCGCATTGCAAGAATAATGGAGTCGGTGAGGGCCAGATATGGGGTTTGTATATATACATATTCGCGTGCAGCACCTATCAACATCACAAGCGACGACATAATCACACGATTGCTACCCACAGGATTGGACTGCGCCACCTGCACCATTGCACCACCCTGCGGCAGGGCCTGCGGGAAATAGCGCTTGCCGCTAACCAATGAATTATTGGCAAAATACCAATCTATGAGGAACGAGGTTTGCAGGCCGTGAACAGCAGCACCGCTTATTGCCAGCATAGTGTCGCGCCAAGCACCCTGCGCTGTTCCTTTCACATATCTGTCGGCCAGATTACAGCCTCCCACAAAGCCCACACTGCCATCCACAACAACCACCTTGCGATGGTTACGATAGTTGAGCCTGTCGCCCAGGATGGGGAACCTCACCTGCAGGAATGCCTCTACCTGCCCGCCTGCAAAACGTATCTCCTCGAAAAAAGCGCGAGGCACACTCCAACAGCCCACGCTGTCGTATATCACGCGCACCTCAACCCCTTCGCGCGCTTTTGCAGCCAGAGCATCGCGCACACGGGTACCCAACTCATCATTCTCAAATATATAGAATTGCAGGTGAATATGCTCCCTTGCTGCGGCTATGGCAGATAGCAGTTCTTCCACAAAAACAGCGGTGGAGCCTATTACACGCACATTGCTGCCTGCCACGGGATAGGCCGAAGCGGTATTTTCGAGATAGGCGACAAGATGCGAATATTTGGCAGGCGGCACCACTCCACCTTGCGAGCGATAGTAAAGATGGCTGCGTTGCTGTATCTGCGACAGAGAACGGCGGTTTATATATTTCTGTTTTCTGGTGTTACGCCCGAAAAAGAAATATAGCAACAGCCCCAAAAATGGAATAAAGAGCAGCACCATTATCCAGGCAAGCGTTCTTATGGGGTTGCGGTTGTCGAGCACCACATACACCATTACAAACACCGCCATAATATTGTTTATAAGGTATAGATAACCAAAAAGCCCGTCTATGTTCAGCAGTTGTTCCATTAAGGAGGAAATGACTATTGGGCTAAATTAGGCATAAAAAATATAAAAGCCATAAAAACCGCGGTTTTTATGGCTTTTTAACCTTTCATTGCTTTAGAAACGGCCACCACCGAAGCCGCCGCCAAAACCACCGGGAGGGCCATATGGGCGACCGCCGCCATTGTACTCCCGTGCTCCGCGGCCTCGCTCTCTATCGCCACCTTCGTGCCCCATCTGGTTGAATTTATATACAAGGTGGAACATACAGTAGCTATAGATGGAGTTATTCTCGCTATCGCTGCGCGATGTGGCCGATATGGCACGCGACACATTGCTCTGCTCTTGCAGTATATCGTACATACGGAACGAGAGGGTGAGCGCATTCTTCTCTAAGAAGCTCATAGATACCTGCGCGTTCCACAGCAGTTCGTTGGTATTGAACTGCGGGTCGCTGTATCCGCGACGGCTGCTCATCGACAGGTTGGTGGAGAACTGGAGATTCTGCCACGGCAAGCGTACCGTGGTACTGGGGCCGTAGGAGAAGTTCCAGGTATCCATATTGTTTTCGGGGCGCATACTGTATGTGCTGTGCGAATATAAAAGGCGCCCGTCGAGCGAGAGGTCGAAATAGTCGGAACGGTATGAGGCATTGAGCGACTCACCCACATCTACCGTTTCGGCAATATTGCGCACACTGTTTTTGCTTGCTGTGGTACTTATATAACCTACATTATGCTTGTAGCCAAGCGTGGTAGATGTGCTATAGGTATATTGTTTGTTCTGCGGCAGTGCCGAATTGAAGTTGAAGCCTCCGCTTATATTCCAGTTACCATTGATATTGTCGGGCTGGCTTGTGGTGACACCGGTAGCCTCGTCATAGGTCATTTTGCGCTCTATGCTGTTGAGCGTGTAGCCAAAGCGCATATTGGCGCTGATGGTACGCTGCTTGTCGGGGTTGTTGGTTGTGAAGTCGGCGTTCATATTGTTATTGAACGAAGGCTTAAGCCCAGGGTTACCCTTTGTAATGTTCAAGGGATTGGAGTCGTCGGTAATATCGAGCATATCGGTCATCGAAGGCTGCGACATAGAGCCGCGATACCTAACCCTGAGGCTTGTGGTTTTGGACCAACGATAACGGAAATGTATGTTAGGCGACACGTTGTGCACGGTGCGCTTAACTTTGGTGTCGAGGCCCAGGTACTTGTATTCCATCTCGGTTTGCACGGGTTGCCACGACACACCTGCGCTGAGGTTGGCCTTGGAGGTTATGTAGCGCAACATAATCTGCGCATCGTGGCGCATATTGCGATACACCGAATAGCGGCTCTGCTCTTGGTCGAAATACTGCTCATAATCCTCGGGCAGGATGGGCTTGCCGTAATGGTGATTCATATACATCTCGTAGCTGTCGAGATTGTCGAACACATAGGTCGAACGGTCGCTGTTCTGGTAGCTGTAATTGAAACTGTAATTGAGCTGCAGGAACAGATTTTTAAGAAGAGGCTCGGTGTAGCTGCCGCGTAGCGAATAGCTCCAGTTCTTGTTGGGGGTTGTGGAGTAACGTTTCCTATCGGTGGCCCTGCCGGCATCGGTGGAGCGGTAATAATTGACATCGTTCATCGAGTACGAATCGCTCTCGCTTTGGCTGTACGACACATTTCCACGGAAGGTGACATTGCGCCCGGGCTTTTCGAGACGACGGTTAAGCATAAGGCTGGCATTTACCGAACGGCTGTCGGAAAGGCCGAGGCTCTCGCTGCTGTTGCGGTTAATGGCTATCTCCTCGAACTCGGGCAGCACTTCGCCAAATTCCGCTTTGGGGTAGGTACCGTAATCGAAGGGATTCTCGTCGAACATTGCCGAAAGGCTCCTTGAATAGTTCTCGTTCTTTGAATATGAGATTGCGGGCTGGAAAATGAGGCGTGTCATTGTATCGGGTTTCCACTCTAAACGGAAATTGGCATTCAAGCCCAAAGTGTGCCCAAAGCGGGTGCTGTTGCTGTTGCTGAACTGGTTCTTGGCATCACCCACCATAAAACGCTCACTCGAGGTATAGCTTCTTGAGTCGCTGTTGTTATGGTTAAAGCGCACATTTCCACCAAATTCCACGGTATCGTTTCCTGTAACAAAATTAAAACCACCCATCTTGGCATTATTAAGACCGCCGCCACGACCGCCGCCCGACATACCGCGGTCGTTGGTGTTATTGGCCGACAGGATGAGAGTGTAACGCTGCGTATCGGTAAAATAGTTGGCTATTCCTTTTGCACTGTAACGGTCTTTGGTTCCATAGCCCAAATCGGCATTGGCAAAGATACCCTCCTCCACGTCGCGGCGCATTTGCAGGTCGAGCACAGTTTCCTCCTCGCCATCGTCGATGCCTGTAATGCGGGCGAAATCGCTCTTTTTATCGTAGAACTTAACTTTATCTACTACATCCACGGGGATGTTCTTAAGCGCCATATCCTTGTCGGTGCCGAAGAAATCCTTGCCCTTCATAAGAATGCGTGACACCGTTTTACCGTTTATTTTTATGGTACCATCGTCGCTTATCTCCACACCGGGGTATTTTTTTATCAGTTCCTCAAGCATTGAGCCTGCAGGCACGCGGAAGGCCGCGGTATTATAGACCGTGGTATCCTCGGACACCGTGATGGGTGGCACCTCGGCTGTAACCTCGGCGCCTTTTAGAAGAACCACATCGGGGCTCAGGACAAGCTTGCCTATATTGGTATTCTTGCCCTCGGCTATGGTAACCTTTTTATCGGCTGTAAGATATCCTACATATGTTGCACGCAAAATATACGAACCCACAGGAGCCACGAGCGAAAAGCCGCCGTGCACATCGGTGGCTACACCCGATTTATAAATGGTATCGGGGAGAGCGAGCAATTGCAGGGCTGCAGTCTGCAAGGATTCGCCTGTGTCGGCGGCGGTAACCACGCCGCTCAGCGTTCCTTTTTTCACCTGTTCCTGCGCTGCAACGGCAAGAACCAACACTGATAGGATAAACGTATATAGATATCTCATAGCTTTGTAAAATATTTGCGTACTTTGCTTTGACTCGAAAAAGCCTGTTTGGTTTAATTAAAAATATACATTTTTATCTGCTTTTAATATAAAGGCATAAGTGCGTGTCAAGCGTAAAAATAGAAAATTATTTACAGAAACCAAAAGCGTTGCTTAAAATAAGGAAGAATTAGTTACTTTTGCAGCAAAAGAAACGTGCGAAATGAACCATCCATTTGAATTGCTATCCACAATCACTGCACAGCCGGCAAACAAAGAGTTCGGCCGGCCAATAGCACAAGCTATGCAGGCCGCGTTCGGCAGCAAGGCAAGCGAAGAGGAATACACCGCCGCAGGCATCATATGCGCGCTCTTCCTCTCGGCCATTCTTGCAGAATTTTCCACAATCAAAATGCACACATACGTGAAGAACTACCGCGATGGCAACAAACCCTTCTCATTCGACTGCAAAAGCTACGACAAGATAGCCGACAACATAAACTGCTATCGATTGTTGTTGATAGACAAGGATATGCAATACATAGAACGCGAAATCACAAAACAGGATTTATTGGAATCTTTAGATTTTTTCACTAATCGTTAACACGCAGCCAAATAGAAAAATTTTGCATAATCAAAGAAAATGATTATGTTTGCACGATTATACATTTTGCTCACCAACTCAGATACAAACCCATAACACAATGAAAAAGATTTTTTATTTCCTCTTACCATTGACAATCATTGCTACATCCATCTGCTCTTGCAGCAGCGATGACAGCAGTTACAATCCATATTTTCATCAAGAGAAAAGCCCCTTCTACCCCAATGAGATAAGAATAGAAAAGCAGAGCGGTAAAAGGGATATATCGGAAAAATGGACATTCGAGTACAACACCGATAGAACCATAAGCGCATATACCCACGAAACTACCACAAAGCAGCAGAAGGAGGGATACGTAGAAACCACCGTGGAAAAAGAGAGCGGCAACCTCTCCTATTACAACAACGGCAACATTGTAAATGTAATAAGCGCCGAAAAGGAGATATTCGGGTACGACTATCAGAAATACAGCAAGGAGAGAATCATTGAAAATGTACAGTGCGTCGAGGGGCGTATCACAGCCATTGAGCGTATGATTGACAGCTATAACAAGGATGGCGTGAAAACAAGCTCTACCACCACAAACAGAACCTTCGAATATGCAGGTGAACATTGCGTGGCAAGCATATATACCGACTGGGACAATGCCGCAGGACACATCACCCACACATATACATACAACTGGGATGGCGATTGCAGGCTCGCAAGCATCGACATAGACGAAAAGGGCGGCGATTCAAGAACCCGCAAGACGTATAACTATACTTATGGCAAGTTGGGTACCAACCACGTGTTCCAGGCAAACGCCTTTTTGTACAACCATATGCCACAAATATATGCCGCTATGGGATATATGGGCAAGGATTGTCCTTACACACTGTACCGGGAAGAGCAGGTGTTCAAACTGTTTATCGATGGCAGATGGGAGGTGGACAACTCTGCCGACAACAAGATATTCACACTCATAAACAATGGCACCGACGAATTCAAGTACGACATTTCATCGGACATATACAGCACAAACTACGATATAAAGTTCATTAAGTAGAACATATGAGTAAAAAATATAAAGACCGCAGCGATGCCGACATCATAGGTGAGCTCACAAGCAACAACCCCGATGCCGGCCTGGTCGATTATTTCTTCTTTGATTTGTGCAAAAAGTTGCTTAAGGACATCTCAAAAGTCACACGCAACGACGAAAATTACAGAGCACTTATAGGTGAATTCTACGAATACCTGAGCGAGAATAACTGGAAAGTGTTGCGCCAGTATCAGGGAAGGAACAATGCCACACTTATGTACTACCTGTCATACTGTGCCAACAATCATTTTATGGCTCTCAAAAACATAAAGAACAAATTCATAGAGAACCCCGATTATGAGTTTGTAGATATATGTGACGAGATAGATGACGAAAAGGAGTTGCTGTGCAAGGCCGTGGCACAAGCCTATGGTATGCTCAAGGAGAACCATCAAAAAACTCTTGAGTACCTTGTTATTAAAGGACAAAGCACCTTGGAGGCAGCCGACACCCTGTGGCAATACACCAAGCACAAGGATACCGACTGGCGCACACTGCCCGCAAAGAAGGTACAGGACACGCTTGCAGCAAGCAAAAGGAATGCTTGTAACCAACTTTTCAACACGACCAACAAGGTTATAGAAAAATTAAGAAACTGCGATATCGCGACTTGACTTACCATAAACTAAAAACGGCCATATGGCCGTTTTTAGTTATTCCAAATATTTATCTATTCCGTTCTCAATCCTTATTCTGCCTGTAGCGCTGTTGCTCTCTCTCAATGCTACATTGTGGCTCCAGAGTTCATCGTCGAACTTGCTTTCGGTTTCTTTGTGCCATATGTGGTACTCTATGCAACTGAATTTTATAGTGCGTTTCTTAACGCCGAAAGCACGGATGCGCGCCGACAAATCGATATCTTCGTTTCCATAGCCAACCATATCGCCATCGTATCCGTTAACGGCATAGAGGTCGTCGCGCCAGAATGACATATTGCAACCGCGGTCGAGTTTATACAAGCGGTACTTGTAGAAATATTTGGTGAGCCAAGGAATGCGTATTGCGTTAAACTTGCGTATGACGCCGCAGGTAAAGGGCGAGAGTTTATAAATCTTGCGCTGTATGAGTTTTTTTGTAAAAGGCTCGGTGAGTTTTGCACGGGAACCGCTAATGTAATAACCACGCTCGGCGTGACGTATATGGTCCTCAACAAAATGTGTATCCATAATAATATCTTGCGCTATCTGTATTATATAATCGGATGTACATTTTGCAAAAGCCTTATTGCATATTGTCGCAACACGGAATCCTTTATCCTCCTGCCACACGTGTATAAGTTTATATGGCAATTGGGGGCGCATTCTGTCAATCAATTGGCGCGTTTCATCGCGAGAGCCATCATCGGCAACAACAACCTCGTTGGGAAGTATGGTTTGGTTGGCAATGCTCAACAAACAGAGTTCCAGCGCCTGGGGCCAATTGTAGGTGGCAAGTACCACGCTTGTGGTTATGTTTTTCATAGTTGTTTACTTAAAATTGTTTATAATCTCCACTACCTTGTCGGCATCCTCGATAGAGATTGCCGGACCTATAGGCAGGCTGAGTTCGCGAGCGTGAATAGCCTCGGTAATAGGTAACGACATACCATTCCACTCCTTGTAACACTCCTGTTTATGAGGCGGTATGGGGTAATGTATTATTGTCTGCACACCGTTTTCCTGAAGATAGGCTTGCAGTTCGTCGCGGCGTTCACACAATACAGGGAACTGGTGGAACACATTCTGCTCGACAGGCATTGTAACGGGCATAGCTATAAAAGGATTCTTTATACCTTTTATATAGCGAGCGGCAATGGCCTTGCGCGCATTGTTCGCATCGACAAGATGACGCAGTTTCACATTGAGCACGGCAGCCTGTATCTCGTCGAGACGGCTGTTGCGCCCAGTGTAGTCAAACACATATTTTCTGCTCGAGCCATAATTGGCAAGAGTTCTTACCATCTGGGCGAGTTCACTGTCATTGGTTGTTACGGCACCGCCATCGCCCAAAGCGCCAAGATTCTTGCCGGGGTAGAAACTGTGACCGGCCGCATCGCCCAACGAACCTGTGACGCGGCCATCGGGCGCCTGGCAACCGTGTGCCTGCGCATTATCCTCTATGAGTTTTAGGTTGTGTTTTTTGCACAAATGGGCTATCTTTTCGGTCCACGCCAAGCGGCCATAAAGATGCACTATTGTTATGGCGCGCGTACGTGGGGTGATGGCCTCTTCTATGAGGCTGTCATCTATCTGCAACGTATCGATGCTTGGCTCCACCAGTACAGGCACCAAGCCGTTCTCGGTTATTGCAAGGATAGTTGCTATATATGTATTGGCCGGCACTATAACCTCGTCGCCGGGCTTCATAACACCCATTTCGATATAGGCCCTGAAAATCCATATAAGAGCATCGAGACCGTTGGCGCAGCCTATAGTGTGTTTTGTACCTATGAACTGCGAGTAGTTTTTCTCGAACTCCTCATTTTCGGGACCTTGCAAATACCAGCCGCTCTTCACTACGCGTGCCACAGCCTCGTTTATTTCCGCTTCGTACAAAGCGGTTACATCCTTAAGAGAAAGAAAAGGTATCATATTTCTGTTTATTTATTATTCACAACCTTGCTCGTTTTGCTCCAACCATTTGGCATATCCAATACCCTCCCAGGGCATATTTCTTTCAAAATTATATTGCCAGGGATAGTGGCGTTTCTTTGTCTCTGCATTGAAAATGGGCGCTTTTCTTATATCACAGAGCCTTTTTGCCGGGCTGCCACCGATGAAGGAGTAATCTTCGAATGTACCACCCGCAGTGGAGTGGGCTGCAACCATACAAATACGTCCGATGACACAGCCGGGAAGCAACACACACGATGTTGTCACCTGTGAATAATCGCCTATGGTTACACCGGCTATGGTGTTTGACGGGGGTGTGGGATCGTTTGTGAGAACGGTGAAGGGCGATATAAACACATAGCTGCCTATTTTGGCACCTTGCCCCACATTTACATAACTATGCATTCTCACATAATCACCAATTTCGCAAAATCCCTGAATATCCACGTATGAGCCTATCGAGCAGTTTCTGCCGGCAATGGTATTCTCGCGCACCGTTGCACGGTGCCCTGTTTGCAGATTATCGCCAAACGTACTGCCCGCATAGAATATTGTATGGCTCCTTATGAGCGAGCCTGCACCTATCTTCAAAGGGGGATTTTCGTACGAAGGGTTGTGGTAATAATCGTTCAATGGCTCGCCCAACACACAGTTATTGGATATTATGGTGTTGGGGCCTATCTCCACATTATCATAGATGATAGTGTCATCACCTATCTTTACCCCCTCGCCTATCTTAACGTTCTTGCCTATATGCACGTTTCTACCGGTAAATTTCATCTTATATCAAATTGTTCCGTTATCAACATTTATGTTTTGCCCTGTAATGGATGTTGCCTTTTCCGACAGCAGGAAGGCCACCGTTTCGGCAACTGATGCTACGCTTGTAGCAGCCTTAAGCGATGTGCGCTTGTAGATGCGGTCCTTTTGGTCATCTGTGAGGGTGGAGCTCATAGCGGTCTCCATAAAACCGGGCACCACTACATTGCTGCGTATTCCCAAAGCACCCCATTCGCGGGCTGTGTTTTTAGAGAAGGCCTCGAGCGCTCCCTTTGAGGAGGCATACATAGCAAGCCCTTTGTAGCCCGTGTGTGCGCTTATCGACGATATGTGCACTATGCTACCCTTGTTCTTGTGGAGCAACATATGTCTTATGGCATATTTTGTCAACATCATAGGAGTAAACACGTTTACGGCGTACATCTCCTCCAAGCGCTCCAAATTGAGGTTTGTTATTATATCATCGTAGGCCATTGCGGCATTGTTCACAAAGCCATCGAGCTGCACCTTGTTGGTTATAAACTCCTTGAAAACGGTTTCCCGCACATTGCCCGATGATGCGAGATCGATGCTTTTGAAAAAGAGCCTGCCTGCATAGGCGGTTTCGAGTTCCTTGAATTCGGCAGTGTAGGAACGTGCTACGCCATACACCGTGTGACCTTGTGCAAGAAGCACTTTGCATATCTCCAGGCCCACTCCACGTGAGCAACCGGTAACCAATATATTCATAATCGTTTTATTTTTCCTGTACGTGTGAGGGTGAATTCTTCAACAAATATAATCTTACGGGGTATCTTAAAGTCCTGTAATTTGTCGCGCAACGACTTGCGTATATCCACATCGGTAACCGCGGAACCCTCTTCGCGTAACACCTCGGCCACAACAATATTACCAAGCACGGAATTGGGTTTACCATATACAAGCGATTGGCGCACTCCTTCGATGGAATCTATAGCCTCCTCTACCTCAGAGGGATTTACCTTGTAACCACCCACGTTTATGAGTTCGTTCTTGCGGCTTTTGAACCTGAAACAGCCGTTAGCCTCATCTACCCATTCGATGAGGTCGCCCGAGTGATAGAACTCGCCATCGAGTTTGAAGCTGTCGGATCTGCCAAGCAGGGAGTGGTGTATGAGCAGTTCCTCATCGACCACACGAAATTTGTCGCGCAGGCCTGCGGGTAACTGAAAGCAGTCGCCTTTGGCAGCAAACAACGAACCCGCCTCGGTTGATGCATATACGTTGTTTATTTTGGCGTTGGGAAATATCAAGCGGATATTATCATATAGTTGCGTGCCCGATTTCTCCCCACCCAATGTCACGCGCTTCACATTGAGGTATGGCTGTTCATAGGGCAGCAGCAACCTGTAGAACGTGGGCGTGGCCGATATGTGCGTTACACCGTGTGCTGCTATGTTGCGGTACACATCGTTGCGTTGCAAATTAAAGACATTAACAAGGGTGTTTTTGTTGGCAAAGGCCTGGAAGAATACTTGCAGGCCGGCCATATGAGTGGGGTTATAGGCATAGGCCCATATATCACCGATATGCCCTTCGCTCACCCTGACGGCACGCGTGAGGGTGGAAATGGAATGAACGACTTTTTTAGGCTGTCCTGTGGTACCCGATGTGAATATCGTTATTTCAGACGAAGAGGCCAGCACGGCCGCAACAAGTGCATCAACAGAGGAGTATGTTGTTTCATCGAGTTTCACAGGCACGTTCACGGCGCCATTGTCAAGCCCCTCAATCTCCGATACACTCAAATCGGAATCCAGCAGGGTTAACGGGCGGCCGGCAGCAATCGCCTTTACGAGATTCTCGAAATAGGCAAAGAGGTCGTCTGTTTTATACAAGGGGAAATACTCCCTATGTCGGTTGATGGAATCGACCAGCATTTCATAGGAGTATTCCTTTGCGCCATTATAAAGAAATAGAGCCATTATTTCTGCAATTTCTCGTAAATCTCACCTACGGTATTTACCAAGCCATCTTCAAAAATATCCACATCGAATTCGGCCTCGATGTTTACAGTGAGCTCGGCCAAATCGAATGATGTGAGGCCGAGGTCGTCGCGCAGATTGTCGCCGGCATTGAGCGACGCCACAGGAGCCATATCTTTAGTTGCACGAATATTGTTTATTATCTCCAAGACTTTCTGTTCCATAACAATTATTTATTTTGTTGTTTTTTATACTCTAAGAATTCATCGTAATCGCGAATATAATCCGCGGCTGTATAAACCTCTGAAGCCAATACCAAACATATGGCACCCGAGGAGAAACCATCGAGAGTGCGCCACATACCCGGGCCCACCTCCAGTGCCTCACCAGGGCGGTTTAATGTGTAGGTACGTTTTTCCGCACCGTCATCGAGAGTGATATTGAAACTGCCCACTACAGCCACAACAAGTTGTTTGAGTGCTTTATGCGCGTGAGCGCCACGACTCTCACCGGCCGGTACGTCATACAGATAATAGGCACGTTTAACATCGAAAGGTGCACCGTCGCCATTTTTTACAAAAGTTATTCTTCCTTGCAGACAAGGCGCATTATTCAACGGCACTATCTTGCCTCCGAAATCATCATCGCAAGCGCTGCGGCCATCACCCTTTTCTGCAGAAAGGACAAATGCCACCGCATTGGTAGTAAAATTACTCATTTGCCATTGCAAACCTTTGGGAACATATAAAGCCCTGTAAGGGCGGTTCAAGTTAAACGACTTGCAGCATTCACCATCTTCCACCTTTACTTCAAAACCGCCCGAAAGCGCAATCACAAGTTCATCCTTTCCACCCAGATGTTTGTTTTGCCATTTTTCGCCATCACGAAAATCGTAAAGCCACGCACTGCCGCCTATTTCAAAAGGCAAATTTGCACCATTTTCAACAACCGATAAATTCCCGCGTTCATCTAACATTTTGGGAAGCTCTATAAATCTCAGTTGTTCCATAAATACACTCTGTTTATTGTTTGCAAATAAATATGTATTGCCTTGTAAAGCAGAACATATAAAGCCATCACGCCAAATTACAGACTTTATATTGCAAATATATCCTAAAAACAGGAATAATCAACAAGAAAAAGGAATATTTTACCTCAATTATAGCATAATAGGAATCAGTCTTTATTGCCTTGCACAACCATACGATAAACATTTGTTTCCTTTGGCTGGAAACCCACTGCACGATAGAGAGCGTTTGCGGCCACACGGGCGGGTTTGGAGGTGAGCATAAGCGTCCCACATCCCTCGTTGGCAGCAAAACCTATAACATATTCCACCAATCGGCGGCCATAAGCACGGCCGCGCATTGCCGAATCGACCACCACATCCTCAATCCAATATTTACGCCCTGTGGGGGCAAGGTAGCTGCCAAGTGTTATCATACCCACGACCTCACCATCCACACGCAATAGAAAAAGACGCGATGCAGTACTCTCCACCATTGCTTGCAATTCGTTCATAGTAAAGGAAACGGGCGATGATGACAACTGCGCGAGCAACTTGTTTATGGGGCGGATATACTCCTCGCAAGCGGTTGTAATTTCAAATATTTCTTCTTGCATAGCCGGTTAAAGTTTTACTTTACACTTCACGCCCTTGGACTCGTTCTGCACACGGTCGAGCACCGTAACCACGTATGTTACCTTGCCCTTCTCGTCGGCAGGTATCTTGTAATAGGTGTTGCGTGTTATCGCTACTATGTTTGCTGCCGAGGAGAGCGATTTCTTTTGCCCCTTCACAAAACGGTACACCACATATTTTGCAGGAGCATTCATCTCATCGTCACACTCACGTGGGAGCCACACAAGTATCTTTTCACCATTATCCTCTATCAGCTGCACACCCTTCACCTTTTTGGGCGCATCGTCGTCCATAAACGGTACAGCAGGCATAAGCGCAGGGTAGCTATGGTAATTTTGAGCAAGGATATCGCGATAGCCGCCTACGTTGTTGGCAGCCGAGGCTGCATCCCACAGGCAAGAACCCCCAACCGAGCGATAAGAGCGCTGCATATCCATCTTTTGCACAAGCTGGTGACGTGCCGGGTTCTCGGTATCTTTGGCCTTTACGGTGCGGTTCACATCCTGGCCTATGTACAATGGGCGCTTTGCAGCATATTTGGCCCACCACTCCACGAGCGCTTCGTAGTCGGCAGCCTTGTGGCCTATCTCCCAATAGATTTGCGGGATGCAGTAATCTACCCAGCCCTCGTCTATCCAGTAGAGCACATCGGCATTGAGGTCGTCGTAGCTTTGCAGGCCTTTGGTGCGGCTACCCCACTCCCAACTACCTTCGTTGCGGTATATTCCAAAGGGCGATACGCCGAATTTAACCCACGGCTTTATTGCGCGCACGGTTTTGTGTATCTGCTCTATGAGCTTGTTCACATTGCTGCGGCGCCACAATGCCTTGTTTTCGTAGCCACTGGAACGGAACCACTTATCATCGTTAAAAGGCTTGCCATTTACGGGATAGGGGTAGAAATAGTCGTCTATGTGCAGGCCATCGACATCGTAGCGGGTGACAATATCGGTTATCACCTTGCATATATGGTCGCGGTTTTCCTGCAACGAGGGGTTAAAGTAGAGCTGTCCTTCGTACTCTATGAAATTGCCGGGGCGCAAGCGGCTCTGGTGGTTGGCAGCAACTGACGTTGTTCCTTTTGTGCGGGCACGGTATGGGTTAATCCAGGCGTGCAGTTCCATATTGCGTTTGTGAGCCTCGGCCACCATAAAGGCAAGAGGGTCCCACCCCGGGTTTTTCCCCTGCTGCCCCATCATATAGCGGCTCCACGGCTCGTAGGGCGAGGGATAGAGCGCGTCGCCCTCAACACGCACTTGGAATATTATGGCGTTCACGTTTACCTTTTGCAAGTTATCGAGCATAGTGGTGAGATAACCCTTCATTTCGGCCTCGTTCATTCCCATAAACTGCCCATTGACAGCCTGTATCCAAGCACCGCGAAATTCGCGTTTGGGTGGGATATTCTCTTTGGTTTTAACTGAATGCTTACCCGTGGAGCAGGAGAACAGCAGCAAGGCAAGCAGCATTGTGGCAAAAAGTCTCATTTTCTTGTAGCTGTTTTTGGAAATACAGCGCGAAGATAACACTTTTCCCCTACCGCTACAAATCGGTCTCCACAATCTTTACAAAAAGGTCCCACCCATTCGTGTTTTGATACGTAGCCTTTGCACCGCGCGGTACGTAAAGGGTGCAGTTACCCGCAACGCTGCCGAAAGTACTCCAATCCACCGCAAACAGTTTGTCGGCAGGGATGCGCGACACAATCTTTGTGAGTTTGCCGCAGCCGTCGAACGCAAAAACGCCTATCGAGGCAACACTCTCTCCTATTGTTACCGTTGTGAGATTAGGACAGTAGTCAAAAGCCCAAGCACCTATGTAGGTAACCTTGTCGGGGATTACCAGCGTGCTGTAACCACAATTCGACAACGCAGCCTCACCTATGTAGGTTACGTTTTCGGGAATATCTATCTCTATTAGTTTCTCGCACCACTGGAAGGCGTAATCACCAATATGCGTAAGCCCCTGTGGCAATTTTATTCTATAGAAGGGGCAATGGTGGAATGCATAATCGCCAATATATGTAACACTCTCGGGAATATCGATGCTGCCCAGTCTGAACTGTCCGGCAAATGCGTGGTCTGCTATTTTTGTGATTCCCTGCGGTATTTTGCTGGTGCAGCAACCGGCAATGAGCGTGTTTGTCGCAGTCTCTATTATAGCGTTGCACCCCTCGCGGCTGTCGTAATAGGGATTGGCTGCATCTACCACAACCCTCTCTATATATATACAATTATCCAATATTCCATAGCCTATCCATTTAACGCTCGCGGGTATAAACAAGGTACCCTCAAAAGGGTTGCGCGACAATGCAAAATTGCCTATGCTGTCTATTCCGTTTTCTATCTTAATGGACCTTATGATGTTTACACTCAAGGCATCTTCGGCAAAGGCGGTTACTTTGAGGGTGCGCCCGCGATGTGTAACCTGGGCGGGAAATACAACGTCACCTGTGTATTCATCTTTATATTCATTGTAATCTTTCCCCTTGTAGGTAATTTCCACGGTGCGTGCATCGTGGTCGGTTATGCGGTAGAACACGCCGTTTTCTTCAAATTTCTCGGAAATCTGCCCGGTTTCCCATGCAATATAGTCGCAAATGCTTTCATACGCAGGAGAACATATAAAGCCTATGGCAGCTACAATAATGGCTACCACAAAAGCAGCAATGCGCAGCAAGGAGCGCAACCGGCGGTACTTTATTTCGTTAATAACAACATCGGCTGTGGAATATCGTTTCTCTTTTTGCGGCTGCAGGCAACGCTCTTTTATTCTACGCAGATAATGAGGCAAGGGCAGCTTTCTCGCTTTTTCAATCTCTGCAATCAGTGCCCCCACCTCGTATAAATCGGTAGAAGCATCTATTTGGTCTATCAGTTTGCTTTTCAACTCGGGTGCCACATTCTCTCCCGGCGTGTATCCTGCCGTCTTTCTATAAGACGACTCTATACAGAATCCCAAGTCTATAATCTTTACATTGTTGTTTATTTGGCACAGAATTATATTCTTTGGAGTAATATCCAAGTGAGCGATGTTGTTGCTGTGCAGGCACTTTAAGCCTTCGAGCAACTGCACAATAAATTTATCAACATTCTCGTCGTTGTCGAAGAACACAGGTTCCTCTTCGAGTTTCTTCTGCAAGGTAGTTCCGTGCACATACTCCATAAGTATGTAGAGCCCCTTTCCATCCTCTCCCATGCTCACATATTGCGGGATATAACAGCAGTTCATAGACTTGCCAATCTCAAACTCCTTGTTGAATATCAGCCTGTAGTTGAGGTCGTTGCTATATTGGCTGCGCAGGCGTTTCATAAAATAGGCCTTCCCTTTTATATGCACTATGTATGCCTCGCAGGTGCCACCCTCGCTGTCGAGACGCTCTATTTTATCAAACTTTATATCCTCATCCAAGAATTCCGAATATTCCACCATCTTAATCTATGCTTAAAGTATTTGTCAAAACTCTGAATTTCACACCACCATTTTGCCCGCAAACATAGCGTATGGGCGCACCCCCTTCGTGCACAAGGCAACTAAGGTATAGCGGCTCGCCCTGTGTTATCACATCCACATGAAAGGTATCCCCCTTGCTCAACTTGCTGTTTATGCTATTTACAACCTTGAACATATCGTAACCAAGAAACTCCACCGTTACAAAGCGTTGCGGCAACCACGAGAGTTCAATCTGCTGCCCCTTTTTGAGCGCACTCGTGGGGATATAATCATTTAGCAAAAATCGGCTACCTGGAGGGATGAGCTCGCCGGCACGTTCTTTATGAAACTGCTCATAGTTATTATAGCCTGTGTATTGTGCCAGCGTGTCTATGGTGAAACGGCGAGGTATGGTATTGTATTTCCCATCGGCAAGGTTGCCCCAAAAGCGGCGCAGTGTCATGGGGCTCAGGTAAGAGCCGGTCCTGTCGAGTATGCGCATAGACAGATATTCGTAATCGCGCTTGGTTGCCACTTTGCGCCCAAGCAACGCCTCTATGGCGTTTTTCAAAGCCTCGTAATTCCCTCTGTTATTGTTTTCCATACTGCAAATGTATAAAACAAAACCGCACCTACGAAATAATTCTTGCACCAATCCGCCACTGCCCCGCAAAAGAAACGCAATGAAACGCTTTTCCTCGCCACAAGAAGTTAATTTTGCCAAAAATTATTGCGCCTTGCTATGCACCGCAGTTATCAAGGCAATATACCGGGGATTTATCCCCTAATGGTAAAAACAACTATAATAAATAATATATTATGAAACACAATTACATTAAAAACATGCTCACAGCCCTGCTATTGCTGTGCAGCACCGTGGCAAGTGCCCAAATAGTAGGCGTTGGTGATATAAGTTATAAAATCTTCAGAGAACCTACATCTACAGTAAGGGGTGCTGCATATGTTTATCGTTGTTCTATGGATGCTGTATCGCCTAAGATAGTAAGTAAGATTACTTATTACTCCAAAGAATATGATGTTACATATATTGGTGAAAGTGCATTCGCCGGTTGTACTAAAATGACGCACATTAGCATACCTAATCATATCAGCAGTATAAAAGATTTTGCTTTTAAGAATTGTACCAGTCTTAAAAGCATAGAAATAATTGATCTTGGAGCTGTGGGCAGTGGAGTGTTCTGTGGATGTTCAAGTCTCGAAAATATAACAGGATACGATAACGAGAAGTTTTCTTTTGATGGTAATTGTATAGTAAATGTTAAGACCAATACCCTTTTGGTTGGATGTAAAAATACTGTAATTCCAAGTAGTGTAACAAGTATTGCTTCACTTGCATATGCAAATGGTCCTCAAAATGTAATAATTCCTAAACGCATTGTAAGTATAGGAGGTGGTGCCTTTGCTTGTTCGGGTGTGGGAAGTATAGTAGTTGAGGAAGGGCACCCTGTCTATGATAGCCGCAATGATTGCAATGCAGTAATACATACAGAAACGAACGAAATTGTTTCCGGATGCAATAATACTGTAATTCCTAACAGTGTTACTTCGATTGCCAGTTATGCTTTCTACGATTGTGATGAGATTGAAAGTATTGAGATTCCTAAAGGTGTTACTTCAATTGGTTCTTCTGCTTTTGCTGCTTGTGGTACGCTTAATAGTGTAATAATCCCATCTTCTGTTTTGTTTATGGGCAACAGCTCGCTGCCTAATAACCTTCCTAAGGTTATATTCTTGGGAAATACTCCGCCAAAAGAAAGTTCTTCAAGCAAAATATACAAGCCTTCAGCCAGTAGAATTTATGTATCAAACGCCTCTGTCTATGGCTATGGTATTGAGTATCCCCAATTAAGTTCTTTGTTTGAGGTAAATGGTGTAAAGTATGTTATTAAAAGCGCTGCAGACAGAACCTGCGATGTAATTGATTGTGCTTATGATGAAACTGCTGCCAATATTGTAATTGACAGTGTGGTTACATACAGAAACATAAAATTGACTGTAAAGAATGTGGAACCTTATGCCTTATACAAAAACAATCATGTGAAGAGTGCTTTTGTGAATAACGATGGCTATGTAGGCAACAACGCTTTTTATCAGTGTACCGGAATTAATTCCGACGTTGTGGTGAAAAATAATGGTTATGTGGGTGCACGCGCATTTGAAGGTTCCACACTCACCGGTTTGAATATTTCAAATAATGGTTATATAGGCAATTATGCCTTCTACGACTGCCCTAAGATGAATTCCGGGGTTACGGTAAGTAATAAGGGTTATGTAGGTGAATATGCATTCAGCAAATCTACGCTCACGGGTTTGCATGTTTCAAGTGCCGGTGAAATAAGGACATCGGCCTTCCAAGGGTGTACCGCTATTGTTGATGCCGATATTTCAAATACCGGTTATATAGGTACATCGGCTTTCCAAGGGTGCACCGCTTTGACAACGCTCAATTTTGGCAATAATGTGGGCGAGTTCAAAAATCAGGCATTCCGCGATTGTACATCATTGCCCAATATTGTAATCCCCGATTTTACACCTTCTGTTGGAGCTTCCTGTTTCCAAAATTGCAGTTCACTTGTGTCGGCCGTCGTTGGTGAATCTGTAAAAAGATTAGAGGAGAGCGTCTTTCAGAACTGTTCATCTTTGACCGATGTTTCAATAGGTGTGAGTGTTGATTCTATCAAAGAAAAGGCATTCTCCGGTTGTACTTCGTTGCCCAAAATTAAATTGCCTCAGAATGTTATTGCAATTTCCGACTCTGTTTTTTATGCTTGCAACAGCCTTAAAACAGTAATATTCGATGATGGCATCACAAACGATTCTATATCCTTGGGTAGCAATGGTGAAAGTCCAATGTTCAGCAGCTGTCCGCTCGATTCGGTATATATAGGTAGGAAATTGTCATATAAACAAGGTTCGAACAGAGGATATTCGCCATTCTATGCAAATAAGCATTTAAGAAGCGTTACATATAATGATAATGAGGTGGCGGTTTACCCCAAGGAGTATATGAACTGCAGCAATTTGCAGAATGTGCTAATTGGAGCCGGAATAAATGTTATTGATGATGAAGCCTTCCAAAACTGTACCTCGTTGCCAACAATTCTTATTCCAAACACAGTAAATAAGTCTTTGGGCGCAAGCTCTTTTAAAAACTGTTCAGCACTCTACAAAGCAGTTATAGGCGATAGTGTGGCATCTATTGGACAAAGTGCATTTGAAAGTTGTGTTTCTCTTGTCGATGTGAAGGTGGGTGCAAGAGTCTCCGATATATATGCATCAGCCTTTAAGAATTGTAGTTCGTTGCCGCAGATAACAATTCCGCAAGCAACCAATAGCATAAAAGACTATGTATTCGATGATTGTGCGAAGCTTAAATACTTCTTCTTGGAAGATGGCCCCAATACCATTTCTCTTGGAAAAAATGCCGCAAGCGCATCAACAACTGTCATAGGTTCTGAATGTCCATTATTCTATGACTGCGCCCTCGATTCGATATACCTTGGCCGAAACCTCTCTTACAGCCTCAAATTGGAAGATGGTTATTCGCCCTTCTATTTCAATAAAACATTGCGTGCTGTGGTTATAGGCAACATGGTTGATTCTGTGTTTGAAAATGAATTCTATCAATGCCGCAAACTTGAATATGTTTCGGTGGGCGACGGTGTTACCGCGGTAGGTAACTGGGCATTCAGTAGTTGTATAAGCCTCGATCACTTCTCGTTCGGTACGGGCCTTGAAACAATAGGCAAAGAGGCTTTCAGCGACTGTACCTCGATTACTAAGATAGTAAGCAGCCGCAATGTTCCGCCTGTTTGTGGCGACCAGGCACTCGCCGATATAAATGTATGGGATTGTACGCTTTATGTTCCCGAGGATTATATTGAAACCTATTGGGCTGCCCCGCAATGGCAAGACTTCTTCTTTGTTGAAGGTGCCGAGTATAATCTAAAGTTTATTGTAGACGGTGCGGTTTACAATGAAAGCGTAGTAAAATACAATGCCGAGATTACACTACCTGCCGACCCCGTGAAGGAGGGCTACACATTCCTGGGCTGGTCTTTTGATGATGGCAAGAATGCATGGAACAGCATGGATATTGCAAGCAACGCCAACACAATGCTCTACACCAATGCCCCTTGCACAACAACTGCATACGGCGACCAATTTGTGAGCTGGAACGTGTTGTTCGATGGCGACGCCAATACAATATTCCACTCGGAGTATGGTAACAAACAAACAGCCGACAGCCTAGACCACTACTTGCGCGTAGATATGGGCGAAAGGAACAAGGTAGGCAAGTTTAGCTTTACCTATACCACACGCAACTTGGAGAACAACAATAACACGGCACCAAAGACAATGGTTGTGGAAGGTTCTAATGTGGCCGACGGTGAATACACCGAGATAGCAACTCTTAGCAATCTGCCGGGAACAAAAGCAACTGTTTATACTTCGGGTGAGTTGGGTGATGACAACAATCCCTTCCGCTATATCCGTTACAGAGTAACAGAGACTCATAGTAATTACAAGGATAATAATCACCCTTACTTTTCAATTGCAGAGTTCGGCATGCCGTCTGCAAATCTCATTTACGTAATTCCTTCGAGAATGCCTGCCGATGACACTGAATTATATGCAATATTCAAAGCGAATGACTATACCGTCAAATACATTGTCAATGGCGAGGAGTATTACAGCGAGACCGTAGCTTGTGATGCCGAAATTGTACCCATTGAGGCTCCCGAAAAAGAAGGCTACACATTCAACCGTTGGGAGGGATTGCCTGAAACTATGCCTGCAGGTAATATTGAGGTTACAGCTGTTTACGACAAGATTCCAACAGAGATAACAATAACCATAAACAAATATGGTTCTGCAACATTCTCATCCCCCTATGCGCTCGACTTCAGCGAAGTTAGCGGATTGACAGCATATGCAGCAACAGGATATAACACCAATACAGGAATAATAACAATGACTATGGTGAACACGGCTAAAGAGGGTGTAGGCCTATTCTTGAAAGGTGCGCCAAATACCACTTACGTCGTTCCTATTATGGATGAAACAGGTGATAATACACAGAACCTCATGGTTGGAGTTTTGACAAAAACGACAGTTAATCAGAAAACAGACGATGGTATGTACGTAAACTTTAAGTACACGGTAGCCGGCGGTAGCACAACACCAATGTTCTATCGTTACAGCGATGGTTCAAGCGTTTCTGCCGGCAAGGCATATTTGCAATTGCCTTTGAGTTGGTTGCCTTCAGATGCTTCATTCGCAATAGGTATAAGATTTGAAGATGGTTTCGCAACAGGTATCGACGAAGTGGAAGCCAAGGAAGATGATGTTATCTATTACGACCTCAATGGTCGCCGTGTGCAAGAGCCTGTCAAAGGTGTCGTTTATATAGTAAATGGTAAAAAGGTAATATTTTAAATAAAAAGTAATAAATTATGAAAAAGAACTATTTGGAACCCGAAACTGAGTATGTTAAATTGGTTGTAGGCCCCATAATGCAGATTGTTGAAGGCTCTACATGGACCGGTACCGGAACAGGTGATGGTGAAGTAGGTGATGAAACCGAGGAGCTTTCCAATAGAAGAAATGGTGAATGGGGCAATCTTTGGAAAAAATAAGATGTAGATTTTTTCATTCGACCCCGGGTGGCGTTCGCGCCGGCCGGGGTCTTTTTGCATTAGCACCACTGCGCGCCACTATATACACTATTTTTTGTTAAAGGGGTACAACCTTTCCGTTTTTTATGTATTTTCGCGAGATATTATTAAAGAAGATGCAATGGAGGGAAAATTCATTACAATAAAGGGCGCGCGTGTAAACAACCTGAAGAATGTGGATGTGGAGATACCACGCGGGAAGTTGGTGGTTATAACCGGCCTTTCGGGCTCGGGAAAATCCTCCCTTGCCTTCGATACACTATATGCCGAAGGACAGCGCCGCTATGTAGAGTCGCTCAGCTCATACGCCCGACAGTTTCTGGGGCAGATGAACAAGCCCGAGTGCGATTTCATAAAAGGGATACCCCCTGCCATTGCCATAGAGCAGAAGGTGAACAACCGCAACCCGCGCTCCACGGTGGGCACCAGCACCGAGATTTACGAATACCTGAAACTGCTGTATGCACGAGTGGGAAAAACCTACTCGCCCGTGAGTGGCAGACAGGTAAAGAAAGACAGCCCTGAGGACCTTGTTGCCTGTATGCAAAGCCGCCCCGATGGCACCCGTTTTATGCTGCTTGCCCCCATACCCAAGCGAAAGGGGCGCGATATGCAGGAGCAGCTGTCGATATATTTGCAGCAGGGCTTCACACGCATATATCTTAACGGAGAGGTAGTGCGCATTGAGGAGTACACCCCCAAGAAAGGTGACAAGCCTGCGTTGCTCATAGACCGCCTCTCGGTTTCTAATTCACAAGAGACAATATCCCGTCTGCTCGACTCGGCCGAAACAGCCTTCTACGAAGGCAACGGCACCTGCATTCTGCAATTTGTAGGCGAGGAGGGGCAGCACACCTTCAGCACCCGTTTCGAGGCCGACGGCATTGAGTTCGAGGAGCCCACAGAGCAGCTCTTCTCGTTCAACTCGCCCATTGGCGCCTGCCCCGACTGCGAGGGATTCGGGCGCATTGTGGGAATAGACGAGAACCTTGTAGTGCCCAACAAATCGTTGAGCATATACGACGGCGCGGTATTCTGCTGGCGCGGCGAGAAGATGGGCGAGTGGAAAAAGGAGTTCTGCAAGCACGCCACAAAAGACGACTTCCCTATCTTTGAACCATACTACAACCTCACACAGGAACAAAAAGACTACCTATGGCACAAGGGGCCCTGGATTGAGGAGTACCAGGAGAGCATCTGCATTGACAATTTCTTCAAGATGGTGCAGGCCAACCAATACAAGATACAATACCGCGTGATGCTTGCACGCTACCGCGGAAAGCCCATCTGCCCCACCTGCCACGGCACACGCCTCAAGAAAGAGGCCACATATGTGAAGGTGGGTGGCGCAAGCATCACCGAACTGATAGAGATGCCAATTGACCGTTTGAAGATATTCTTCGACAATCTGCAACTCGACGAGCAGGACAGCACCATTGCAGCGCGCATACTCACCGAGATAAAGAGCCGCATAGAGTGCCTTTGCGATGTGGGGCTCAGCTATCTCACACTAAACCGCTTGAGCAACACCCTGTCAGGCGGAGAGAGCCAGCGCATAAACCTTGTAACCTCGCTTGGCAGCGCCCTTGTGGGCTCGCTGTATATACTCGACGAGCCCAGCATTGGCCTGCACAGCCGCGACACGGAACGCCTTATAAAAGTACTCTATCGCTTGCGCGACCTCGGTAACACCGTGGTGGTGGTGGAGCACGACGAGGAGATAATACGCGCAGCCGACTACATAATAGATGTGGGCCCAAAGGCAGGCTCATACGGCGGTAACATTGTGTATAAAGGCAATATGAGCGACTTGGCCCCGGGCAGCAACAGCTACACTGTGAAATATCTGCTGGGCGAGGAGACCATAGACACCCCCACCCACCGCCGCAAGTGGAACAACAGCATACTTATAAAAGGAGCCCGCGAGAACAACCTCAAAGGAATAGATGTAAAGATACCGCTTAACGTACTCACCGTGGTGAGCGGCGTAAGCGGCTCGGGCAAATCGACGCTTGTACGCGACATTCTCTACCGCTCACTAAAACGACACTTTGGCGAGGTGACCGACGCACCCGGACAATGCGAAGCCGTTGAAGGCTCGCTGTCGCAGATTACAGGAGTGGAGTTTGTGGACCAGAACCCAATAGGAAAATCGTCGCGCTCGAACGCCGTGACATACCTTAAGGTATATGACGACATACGCCACCTGTTTGCACAGCAACCGCTTGCCAAGCAGTTGGGATTTGGTGCAGGCCATTTCTCGTTCAATGCCGACGGAGGCCGTTGCGAGGAGTGCAAGGGCGAGGGAGTGATAACCGTGTCTATGCAGTTTATGGCCGACCTGCAGCTGGTGTGCGAGGCCTGCCACGGCAAGCGTTTCAAGAAGGAGGTGCTCGATGTGAAATTCCAGGGCAAGAGCATACACGATATATTGGAAATGACCGTGGGCGATGCCATCAACTTTTTCCAGGAACACGGAGAGAAGCGCATTGCCGAAAACCTGCAACCGCTGCAGGATGTGGGGCTTGCCTACATAAAGCTGGGGCAGTCGTCATCTACCCTGTCGGGCGGAGAGAACCAGCGCGTGAAGCTCGCCTACTACCTGAGCCGACAAACCGACAAGCCCACCCTATTCATATTCGACGAGCCCACCACAGGCCTCCATTTCCACGACATAAAGAAACTGCTAAACTCATTTGAGCGCCTCATAGCCCGCGGTCACTCGCTTGTGATAATAGAGCACAATATGGACATAATAAAATGTGCCGACCACATAATAGACTTGGGCCCCGAGGGAGGCGAGAACGGTGGCGAGCTCATTGCAGCAGGCACCCCCGAGGAGGTTGCAGCCTGCCCTGCATCGCACACAGGGCAGTTCCTTAAAGAGAAACTAAAGCAAGATTAAAAGAAGAACTAAGGAGGATTAAAGAGAACTAAAGAGAATTAAGGGGAATTAAAGGAAACTAAAGCAACCTTAATAGCCCTTAGTAACCCTTAGTAGCCCTTAGTAGCCCTTAGTAACCCTTAGTAGCCCTTAATAACCCTTAATAATTATTAACTGTCATCACCAACCAGCTATGACCAGCCTTATACCCAACCGAGGGAACTACCGGAATTTACTTTGCTACCGTAAAGCAGAAACCATATACGACATTACATTTTTCTTTACCAAGCAATTTCTTAATAAAGGAGACCGCACTATTGACCAAATGGTACAAGCTGCCCGTAGCGGTAAGCAGAATATTGTAGAAGGTTACACTGCCGGTGCGACATCGGCAGAAACAGAACTAAAACTATTCAATGTTGCTAAAAGCAGCCTACAGGAACTGCTTATCGATTATGAAGATTATTTGCGGACACGTGGGCATAAACGTTGGGCAGAAGATTCAGAACAGGCAAGATGCGCACAACAATTAGGTCGCGCACACAACGACACCGTTTTTTGGATGAATATTGTTAGTACTCGCGATGCTTGCACAATTGCAAACATTGCTATTATACTTATATACCAAGAAGATTATTTACTATACAAATATCTGCAGTCGGCAGGAAAACGATTTATAAACGAAGGAGGGTTTAGAGAAAAACTAACCCGCACCAGACTGCAACAACGCTCAAAGAAAACTAAAGAAGACTAAAGCAATATTAAAAGAAGAACTAAAGAAGATTAAAGAGAACTAAAGAGAATTAAGGGGAATTAAAGCAACCTTAGTAGCCCTTAGTAACCCTTAGTAGCCCTTAGTAACCCTTAGTAGCCCTTAATAGCCCTTAATAGCCCTTAGCAACCAACAATCCCATAAAAAACACCACCAAAAGCGCCGGCAGCAATAACAATAAGTATTGGACTAACCTTGTAGCGCAAGGCGGCCACAAAAGCACCTACGAAAAGCAACACGCTCACCACAAACTGCAGCGTGGATTCCGTGGGGGAGCCGAAGTTCTCCACCGTCATAAGCTGCAGGGCAGCCGAGGCTATGAGGCCCACCACCGCAGGGCGCAATGCCTTGAAAACCGATTCAACCGAGGCACTCTTGCTGTATTTCATAAAGTAACGGCTTATGGTGAGCATAATGGCAAACGAGGGGAGCATCACCGCAAGCGAGGCAAGCAGGGAACCTGCCACTGCCACCGCGGGCGAGCCCGTGGCATTCATTGCCGCGGTGTAACCAACGTATGTAGCCGAGTTTATACCTATGGGGCCGGGTGTCATTTGGCTTATGGCCACAATGTCGGTAAATTCGGCACTTGTGAGCCAGGCGTGGCGTGTAACCACCTCGCCCTGAATAACAGACAGCATACCATAGCCGCCACCAAAGGAGAAGAGGCCCACCTTGAGGAATGTGTAGAAGAGTTCTAACAGAATAGTCATACCCTACCCCCTTTCACGCGCCCCCATAGGTAACCACCTATGCCGGCTATAAGTATTATATATATAGGAGAAACGCCAAACGCCACAATGAGCAGGGCCGACAGCAGGGGAATCCACACATTGGTCCACCCTATTTTAGCGCTCTTTGCCACGGAGAACACAGGTGATGCTATGAGCGCAACCACGGCAGGACGTATGCCCATAAACACATTGTTCACCACCTCGTACTCGCGGAACCTGTTGAAGAAGAGCGCTATGAGCAGTATGATGACCACCGAGGGCAGTACATTGCCCAGGGCAGCAGCCACCGAACCGCGCACGCCACGCAGTTTATAACCGATGAATATGGACATATTCACGGCAAGCACACCCGGGGAGGATTGCGCAATGGCCAGTAAATCCACAAAGTCGCGTTTTTCTATCCAACGATACCTATCGACCACCTCGCGCTCTATGAGCGGAATCATCACATAGCCGCCACCTATGGTAAAAAGCCCGAGTTTGAAGAATGTGGTAAACAGTTTTATTAACTCTACACCCATAATTTACAAACCACAGAGGCTGTCGGCTAACGCCAAACAGCCTCTGGAAAAGAGAATCGTTTATTACAATTATTTTGTTTTTTCGGCAACCCAGTTGTATGCGTTGCGGAAAATCTCAATCCACGGAGTAACATCGTCGGCAATGTGGGCCGCAGGATATGTGGCACACTGCCAGGGGAATATTGCACGCTCGGGGTGAGGCATCATAGCCACGTGACGACCGTCGGCGCTTGCAAGGGCAGCCACATTGTATGACGAGCCGTTGGGGTTACCCGGGTACTCGCCGTATGCATAACGTGCTACCACGTTGTACTTATCCTCGGCATATGGAAGGTCGAACTTACCCTCGCCGTGAGCAACCCACACGCCCAAACGGCTGTTCGAAAGCGAGCCGAAGAGCACGCTGTTGTTCTCGGGCACATTCACACCCACAAACGACGATTCGAACTTATGCGAATTGTTGTGGCGCATATAGCCGCGCTGCTCGTGCTGCGGGTTTATGAGGTTGAGCTCCATCATCAGCTGGCAGCCGTTGCAGATACCGAGCGAGAGAGTATCCTCGCGGGCATAGAAGCGGTCGAGAGCAGCCTTGGCTGCGGGGTTGTAGAGGAAGCCGCCTGCCCAACCCTTGGCCGAGCCAAGCACGTCGGAGTTGGAGAAACCACCGCAGAATACGATGAAGTTCACCTCGTCGAGAGTCTCGCGGCCGCTTATGAGGTCGGTCATTGTAACATCCTTCACATCGAACCCTGCAAGATACATTGCGTATGCCATTTCGCGCTCGCCATTGGTACCCTTCTCGCGGATGATTGCAGCACGCACACCCGATTTCTCGCGGCGGTCGGCCGACATTCCGTAGTCGGCAAGCATACCGTTGAACTGTGCGGGGAGGCGGTAACGCAAAGGTTGGTTCTTGTAATTCTTCAAGCGCTCGTCGGCACAGCCGTTGAAGCTCTGTTTGCGGTCCATAAGGTATGAACTGTCGTACCACACATCGCGGTAGTGGTCTATGTCGAACAGGCGTGTACGTTTATCCTTTGCCACGGCAATATGGCGTTTTGTTGTGGGAACACCAATCTTCACAAAGCATATACCGGCCTCGTCGAGTATTTGCTGCACGCGGCACTTATCTTTATCGGCCACCTGAATTACCAGCGCGGGGTTCTCGGCAAAGAGCAATTTCACTATATCTTTTTCGGCAACGGCGTTGAGGTCTATCTCCATACCCCCTGTGGTGTTGGCAAAACACATTTCGAGCAGTGTGGTTATGAGACCGCCGGCCGACACGTCGTGGCCTGCGAGTATGAGCCCCTGGTTCACCAGTTTCTGCACAGCATTGAATGCCTCGGCAAAATATTCGGGGTTCTGCACGGTGGGAACATCGTTACCCACACAACCCCTTGTCTGTGCAAAGGCCGAACCGCCCAAACGCAATTGGTCGAAGCTGAAGTCTATGTGATAGAAGGCGCTCTTGGGCTCGTTAACCATAACGGGCGACACCACCTTGCGCACATCGCTCACCTCGCCGCCTGCACTCACGATAACGGTACCCGGGCTCACCACCTTGGTGCCGTCGGGGTATTTCTGTGTCATCGACAATGAGTCCTTTCCTGTTGGAACGTTTATTTTGAGGTCGCAGCAGAAGCCCGACAGAGCCTCAACGCCACGATAGAGGCGTGCGTCCTCACCCTCCTGTGAGCGGCAGGGCCACATCCAGTTGGCACTGAGCGAAATGCTCTTTATGCCATTTGTGAGGGGTGCAAGCACTATGTTTGTGAGTGCCTCGGAAACGGCGAGCACCGAACCCTTGGCAGGGTTGGCAAGCGCTGCCTGGGGGGCGTGACCTATTGAGGTGGCAATACCCTTGCGGCCACGGTAGTCGAGTGTAACCACACCGCAGTCGCTCAAAGGCAACTGAATCTCGCCCTGGCACTGCTGACGGGCAATCTTGCCTGTTACCGAACGGTCCACCTTGTTTGTGAGCCAGTCCTTGCAGGCTACAGCCTCCAAGCGCAGCACATCGGTAAGGTACTCCTCTATGTTGTTTGCATCATATTCCACATCCTTGTAGTTGCGCACCACGGTTTTGTCCACCATATATGTTTTGGGCGACGAGCCAAACATCTGGCTCACCGAGAGGTCGAAGGGGCGTTTTCCGTCGGCCTGCTCAAAGGCAAAGCGGGCATCGCCTGTTGTTTCGCCCACAACGTACATAGGAGCACGCTCGCGGTCGGCCACACGTTTCACATACTCTATGGCATCCTCCTTAATGAGCAAGCCCATACGCTCCTGCGACTCGTTGGCAATAATCTCTTTTGCCGACAGGGTTTTGTCGCCCACGGGCAGTGCCGACATATCTATGAGACCGCCGCACTCCTCCACAAGCTCCGACAAGCAGTTCACGTGGCCTGCCGAGCCGTGGTCGTGGATAGATACCACAGGGTTGGTATCGTCCTCGCACAATGCGCGCACCACATTGTAGGCACGTTTCTGCATCTCGGCATTGGCACGCTGCACGGCATTAAGCTCTATACCCGATGAGTAACGGCCTGTATCCACCGACGACACCGAACCGCCACCAAGGCCGATGCGGTAGTTATCGCCACCCATCACAATAACCTTGTTACCCTTTTCGGGAGCGCCCTTGAGGCAGTCGCGACGTGTGCCGTAGCCCACACCGCCGGCAAGCATAATAACCTTGTCGTAGCCATAGACCTCGTTGTTCTCCTTGTGCTCGAATGTGAGCACCGAACCGCAAATGAGCGGCTGACCGAACTTGTTACCGAAATCCGAAGCACCATTAGATGCCTTTATGAGAATCTGCTCGGGAGTCTGATAGAGCCACTTGCGCACGGGGAGAATATCCTCCCACTTGCGGTCGTCATATGTGCGGGGATAAGAGGTCATATAAACTGCTGTTCCCGCAATGGGCCAGGAGCCTTTGCCACCACCCATACGGTCGCGAATCTCGCCACCTGTACCTGTAGATGCACCGTTGAAGGGCTCCACTGTTGTGGGGAAGTTATGCGTTTCGGCCTTCAGTGAGATAACGGTTTCTATGTCCTTTATCACAAAATAGTCGGGGATTGAGTGGTCGGCGGGTGCAAACTGCTCAACCACGGGACCGGCTGCAAAGGCCACATTGTCCTTGTAGGCCGATATTATGCTGTTGGGGTTCTCATTGGTGGTGCGCTTAATCATTGCAAAGAGCGACGAGGGCATCTCCTCGCCATCTATGATGAACGTGCCACCGAAGATTTTGTGACGGCAATGCTCCGAGTTAATCTGTGCAAAGCCAAACACCTCGCTGTCGGTGAGTTTGCGACCAAGCTCGCCCTCCACACGGTGCAGATACTCGATTTCCTCCTTTGAGAGAGCAAGGCCCTCCTGCTCGTTGTAGCTGTCGAGGTCCTCTATAAACTCAATGGGGCGTGGTTCTATATCCACCTTGAAGATGTTCTGGTCGAGCCCCTTGTACATACGCTGCAACATAGGATCGTAATCGGCATTCTCGTCTTTCACGGCAAAGTACTCCTCGATACGAAGAATGCCTGTGAGGCCCATATTCTGGGTAATCTCAACAGCATTTGTACTCCACGGAGTAATCATTTCGCGACGCGGGCCCACGAAAAAGCCCTCAACAGCTTCGCCCTCTATGAGAGTGGCCTCGCCGTATAACCAACATAGTTTTTCGACATCGTGTGCCTGCAGTGCGCAGGTGGCCTCGGTTGCAACGACCGTGTGGCCCGGAGTGCTAAAGAAATAAATCATAAGAGATTATATAATATTATATTACTTTGCGTTTGTAAACTTGTGCGAAGATACCACAAAAAACCAATTTATAGAAATCTTTGAGCAGGCTTTTTATAATAAAAAACGATATGGCACAAGTTTGCTGTCATTTGGGCGGTTTCTTAAACAACATTAACAATAAAAACAAGCGCAAACCGATAGCCGTTAAGAAAAATGAGTACTTTTGCATAAGCAGAACTATCTATTCACAAAACAATGGAATTTTTAACAATACTCACACTACCCTTTGTGGGAACAACATTGGGCGCGGCAATGGTATTCCTTGTACGCGACCGCATATCGGAGATTGCAAACAAATGTATGCTGGGCTTTGCCTCGGGCGTTATGGTGGCGGCAGCCTTTTGGTCGTTGCTGCAACCTGCATTGGAGCAGAGCGGCGGCAGCAGCCTGGGAGAGGCGTGGCCCGTTATCGCAGGCTTTCTTGTGGGAATGGGCTTCCTGCTTGCGCTCGACACTTTTATACCGCACCAGCACATTGACAACGAGCAGCCCGAGGGTGTGCGTTCGGCACTGCCGCGCTCGGTAAAAATGATGCTTGCCGTGGCACTGCACAACATACCCGAGGGAATGGCTGTGGGCGTGGTGCTTGCCGGCGTGGGCGAGGGCAGCACCGCACTCACCGTGGCAGGCGCATTGGCACTCTCTATAGGTATGGCAGTGCAGAACATCCCCGAGGGCGCAATCATCTCTATGCCCCTGCACAGCGAGGGAAAGAGCCGTACAAAGGCTTTTGCAATGGGCACGCTTTCGGGGCTTGTGGAACCCGTTGCCGCGGTTGCCACTATTTTGTTCCTTGAGAACACGGCTGCCGCTATGCCGCTGCTGCTTGCATTTGCAGCCGGAGCTATGCTATATGTGGTTATCGAGGAGCTTATCCCCTCGTCGCAGAACGGCAAACACAGTAACATCGGCACCATAGGATTTGCCTGCGGCTTTGCACTTATGATGGTGTTCGATGCCACAATTGGATAAGATGTATAAAAACATAAAATTTTATAGCAGAAAAGGCAACCAACCCAAAGGATATTTTTATTACATTTGCCCTGCCACAACGGGCTGTAAAGGGGAAACCTTTATCAATCAGCACGATAGCAAAAATAAGAAATTTTATAACAAAAACAATATATGAATTACATCCTTCTTTTTACAATGATTATCGCATCGGTGGTGCTTGTTGCAGCCGGTATGCTGATAGCAAGATGGATTTCACCGCGCAGCTACAACAAGCAGAAGAGCGAGTCGTACGAATGCGGTATCCCCACACAGGGAGAAACCTGGGTGCACTTTAAGGCAGGTTACTACCTTTTTGCCATCCTCTTTCTTATGTTCGACATAGAGGCCGTTTTCCTCTTTCCGTGGGCCACGGTGGTGCAGGAACTTGGCATCAAAGCACTTGTGGGAGTGCTCTTTTTTATGTTCATACTAATCCTGGGCTTGGCTTATGCTTGGCGCAAAAAAGCTCTTGAATGGAAATGAAAAAGCCTTATATCAAATCTATCCCTTACGAGGAGTTCAAAGACAATGAAACCCTCGAAGCCCTCATCAAGGAACTTAACAAAGAGCGCACCAACGTGGTTGTGGGTGCGCTCGACGACCTTATAAATTGGGGACGCAGCAACTCGCTGTGGTCGCTCACGTTTGCCACCAGCTGTTGTGGCATTGAGTTTATGTCGGTGGGTGCCGCACGTTACGATTTTGCCCGTTTCGGGTTCGAGGTGACACGAAATTCACCTCGCCAGGCCGACCTCATAATGGTTGCCGGCACCATAACACACAAGATGGCACCCGTGCTCAAACGCCTTTATGACCAGATGGCGGAGCCCAAATATGTGGTGGCCGTGGGTGGTTGCGCCATAAGCGGCGGCCCCTTCAAGGGTTCGTATCACGTGGTAAACGGTGTAGATAAGATTCTGCCCGTCGATGTATATATACCCGGCTGCCCGCCCCGCCCCGAGGCCATACTCTATGGTATGATGCAGTTGCAACGCAAGGTGAAGGTTGAAAAATTCTTTGGCGACAAGAACCGCCACCAGAACCCGCGCGATGTGCGCCGCGAGCCCATAATAGTAACAAACGCCCCCATCGACGGGTGCGAAAAAACCGATAAGTGATGGATATTACATTTATAGATAAAAAGGATGTACGCACCACGCTGCGCAAAATGCGCGAGGGCGGAATGGATTTTCTGCGCGAGCTCATTGGTATGGACTGGGGCGAAGAGGGCTTGGGCGTGATATACATATTGGAGAACAGCTGCACGCACGAGGTGGCACACCTTGCCGTGCGCACCACCGAGCGCCAAAGGCCCGCGCTGCCCACCGTGTGCGATATGTGGAAGATTGCCGAGCTGTATGAGCGCGAGGTTTACGATTTCTACGGAATACATTTTACGGGGCACCCCGATATGCGCCGTCTGTTCTTGCGCAACGACTGGGAGGGTTTCCCCCTGCGCAAGGACTACGATGCAAGCGAGGCCATAAACCCCATTCGCCTCACCAGCGAGCCGCCCGAGGACCTGCAACGCTCTTACGAGATTGAGGAGGACAAGGAGTTCGCCGCCATTGCCAAGCGCGAGAACTTTATGCACTTCGACGAGTATGTGATAAACATAGGCCCACAGCACCCGGCCACCCACGGCGTGCTCCGCTTCAGGCTTGCACTTGCAGGCGAGGAGATACGCAAAATCGACATTCACTGCGGCTACATACACCGCGGCATAGAGAAGCTGTGCGAGAGCAAGACCTACCCGCAGCTGCTTGCCTTCACCGACCGCCTCGACTACCTGAGCGCCCACCAGAACCGCCACGCGCTATGTATGTGCATAGAAAAGGCAATGGGGTTGGAGATTACCCCGCGTGCGCAGTACATACGCACTATAATGGACGAGTTGCAGCGCATAGACTCGCACCTGCTTATGCTCTCCTGCGCCGCTATGGACCTGGGAGCACTCACTGCGTTCATTTATGGATTCCGCGACCGCGAGAAGGTGCTCGACATCTTTGAAGAGGTCACAGGCGGCCGCCTTATACAGAACTATAATATAATAGGTGGCGTGCAGGCCGACATCACCGCAGGCTGGGAGGTCAAAGTAAAAGATTACTGCACCTATCAGCTGGACAAGATAAAGGAGTTTGAGGACCTTTTTGTAAAGAGCATAATAACCAAGAACCGTATGACGGGTGTGGGAGTGCTCACACGCGAGGAGGCAATCTCCTATGGTGCCACAGGCTGCACAGGCCGTGCGGCAGGCTGGGCTTGCGATGTGCGCAAACGCCACCCCTATGCGCTTTACGGCGAGGTGGACTTCAAGGAGGTGCTCCACACACACGGCGACAGCTACGACCGCGTGCTTATGCGCATTGACGAGATAAAGCAGGCCGTGCACATAATAAGGCAGTTGATAGACAATATACCCGCAGGCGAGTACAAGCAAAAGACCAAGCCCATAATAAAACTGCCCGAGGGGCGGTTCAGCGCTTCGGTCGAGGGCTCGCGCGGCGAGTTTGGCGTGTTCATCGAGAGCCACGGCGACAAGAACCCCTATCGTGTGAAATTCCGCCCTATGGGCCTGCCGCTCATTGCAAGTATGCACAAGATACTCAAAGGGTGCAAGATTGCCGACCTCATAACCATTGGTGCCACACTCGACTATGTGATACCCGATATTGACCGATAAAGCAGAGAGAAAGAAAACAATATGGATTTCAGTACAATAACAACAGCCATAGACAACCTGCTGCGCACATATATGCCCGAGCAGGCGGTAATTCTTGCGGAGTGCCTCTTGATAGCACTGTGTCTGGTGCTTGCCTACGTTCTTTTTGCAATAGTAATGATATTTATGGAACGCAAGGTGTGCGCGGCCTTCCAATGCCGTGTGGGCCCTATGCGTGTGGGCTATTGGGGACTTTTACAGGTGTTTGCCGATGTGTTCAAGATGCTTATCAAGGAGATTATAAGCATAAAACGCAGCGACCACATACTATACTCCCTGGCACCATACATTGTGGTAATGAGTTCGGTGCTCACATTCAGTTGCCTCCCCTTTGCACGGGGCTTGCAGGCGCTCGACTTTAACATAGGAGTCTTTTTCCTTATGGCGGCATCGTCGTTCGGCGTGCTTGGCATTCTGCTTGCCGGCTGGAGCAGCAACAACAAATTCTCAATGATTGGTGCTATGCGCAGCGGTGGTCAGATGATAAGCTACGAGCTGTCGGTTGGCCTTTGTATGCTCACGATGGTGGTGCTTGGCGGCACAATGCAGATAAGCGCCATTGTGGAGAGCCAGCTCGACGGGTGGTTCATATTCAAGGGACACATTCCGGCCTGCATTGCGTTTGTAATATACCTGATAGCGGGCAATGCCGAAACCAACCGCGCCCCCTTCGACCTCCCCGAGGCCGAGTCGGAGCTCACCGCGGGCTACCACACCGAGTATTCGGGTATGCACTTCGGTTTCTTCTATGTGGCCGAGTTTATGAATGTGTTTATAGTTTCGGCCATAGCCTCTACCCTCTTCTTAGGTGGTTGGGCACCGCTCTACATTCCCGGGCTCAATGCTGTGAATGCCGTTATGGGCTACATACCGGGTATTGTGTGGATGCTTGGCAAAACATTCTTTGTTATATGGTTGCTTATGTGGATAAGGTGGACCTTCCCGCGCCTGCGCATAGACCAGGTGCTTGTGCTCGAGTGGCAGTACCTTGTGCCCATAGGCCTTGTGAACCTGTTGCTTATGACCATATGCGTGGTAATGGGTTGGACATTCTAAAATAGAGGAGATAGCGATATGAGAAAGAAAAATATGAACAACACATATGTGGGAACGGTGTTCGGTGCCATACACTCGCTGCTCACCGGTCTCAAGGTTACAATGAAGGAGTTCTTCACCCCTAAGGTAACCGAGCAATACCCCGAAAACCGCAGCACACTGCATATATCGGAGCGCCACCGCGCACAGCTCTATATGCCCACCGACGAGGAGGGGAACAACCGTTGCATAGCCTGTGGCTTGTGCCAGGCAGCCTGCCCCAACGGTACCATAAGCATAACTACAACCACGGTCACCGACAGCGAAACGGGCAAGAGCCGCAAGGTGCTTGCCGAGTACCACTACGACCTGGGCAGCTGCACATTCTGCCAGCTGTGCGTGAACGCCTGCCCCAAAGAGGCCATAAAGTTCAACAACAAGTTCGAGAACGCAGTTTTCGACCGCAACAAACTCATGCTTAAACTGAACAAATAAACAACAGAGATACAATATGGAGTTTCACACCAATCTATTCATCTTTTCGGGGCTTGCCATCTTTATGATAGTGGCAGCGCTCTTTGCAGTGGTATCGAGCAAGATTATGCGCGCCGCCACCCTGCTGCTGTTTGTGCTGTTCGGCACAGCGGGCCTCTACTTTATGCTCCACTACTCGTTCTTGGGAGCGGTGCAGATAACGGTATATGCGGGCGGCATTGTGGTGCTCTTTATATTTGCCATTCTGCTCATTGGCAAGGGTAGCATAGATATTACGCACACATCCAAGCTGCGTTACCTTGCCGGCGTGCTCACGGCTATGGCCGGTATGGCAACCACAATATACCTCATACACATAACCCCCTTTGAGGCCAACCACTTTATGAGTGCCGACGTACCTATGAAAACGCTTGGCATCTCCATTATGGGAACAGGCCGTTACAACTATGTACTCCCCTTTGAGGTAATGAGCATACTGCTGCTTGCCTGCACCGTGGGAGCTATACTTATTGCACGCAAAAAATAGAAGCCCTATGATAATACCCGCACAATATTTTCTCATACTCTCGGCAGTACTCTTTTTCATAGGAGTATTCGGGTTCTTCACACGCCGCAACCTGGTGTCGTTGCTCATAAGCACCGAGCTTATGCTCAACGCAGTGGATATAAATTTTGCAGTGTTCAACGCCTACTGCCACCCGCAACTGCTCGAGGGCTATGTGTTTGCCCTCTTCGGCATTGGAATAGCCGCAGCCGAAACCGCTGTTGCCATTGCCATAATAATAAATGTATATCGCAATATCCATTCGATACACATTAAGAAACTGAGAGAACTTAAACACTGATGGTTATGGAATTTACAATACTCATACTCGCATTACCCCTGCTAAGTTTTCTCGTACTTGCGCTTGCAGGGAAACAGATGCCACACAAAGTGGCAGGCGCGGCAGGCACAGCCTCGCTTGCGGTGGTGGCACTGCTGTCGTACACAGCCGCGGCGCTCTACTTTGGCGCAGGACGCGGGGCCGACGGCACATTTGCCACCCTTGTGCCCTGCAACATAAGCTGGCTGCCGTTGGGCGCCTTGAGCATAGATATGGGCATAATGCTCGACCCCATTTCGGTGATGATGCTCATTGTGATAAGCACCGTGAGCCTTATGGTGCATATATACTCGCTGGGCTATATGAAGGGAGAAAAGGGCTTCCAACGCTACTATGCCTTTCTGTCGCTGTTCACATTCTCGATGCTGGGGTTAGTGGTTGCCACCAACATATTCCAGATGTATATATTCTGGGAGCTGGTGGGCGTGTCGTCGTACCTGCTCATAGGTTTCTACTACACCAAGCCGGCGGCCATTGCGGCATCTAAAAAGGCATTTATAGTAACCCGCTTTGCCGACCTCTTCTTCCTCATAGGCATACTCATTTACGGCTACTACACACAAACCTTCACTTTCACACCCACCGAGACAGCCCTTGCCGGTGCCGCTACCCTGCTGCCATTGGCATTGGGGCTTATGTTTGTGGGCGGTGCGGGAAAGAGCGCAATGTTCCCCCTGCACATATGGTTGCCCGATGCAATGGAGGGCCCCACACCCGTTTCGGCACTCATACACGCAGCCACTATGGTGGTGGCAGGCGTATATCTTGTGGCGCGTATGTTCCCGCTGTTCATTGCTTTTGCTCCCGAGGTGCTGCACATTGTGGCATACGTGGGAGCCTTCACGGCGCTCTATGCAGCGGTGGTGGCCTGCGTGCAGACCGATATAAAACGTGTGCTTGCCTTCTCCACAATATCGCAAATTGCATTTATGATGGTGGCACTGGGTGTGTGCACGTCGGCCGACCCTCACACAGGCGGCCTTGGTTATATGGCATCGATGTTCCACCTGTTCACTCACGCAATGTTCAAGGGGTTGCTGTTCCTGGGTGCGGGAGCTATAATACACGCCGTGCACAGCAACGAAAAGATACATATGGGAGGCCTGCGCCGCTATATGCCCATAACACACATAACATTCCTCATAGCCTGCCTTGCTATAGCCGGCATACCGCCCTTCAGCGGTTTCTTCAGCAAGGACGAGATTCTTGTGGCCTGCTACCACTTTTCAAGACCTATGGGGCTGTTTATGAGTTTTGTGGCTGCACTCACGGCATTTTATATGTTCCGCCTCTATTACCTCATATTCTGGGGAAAGAGTTACTACGAGGAGCAACTTGCGCTCTACAACGCGGGCAAGTGCAGCAAGGCGCCCCACAAGCCCCACGAGGCACCTGCCACAATGACTGCGCCGCTCATAATACTTGCGGTCATTAGCTGTGTGGCGGGCTTCATACCCTTCGGGCAGTTTGTGAGCAGCGACGGCACTGCATACAGCATACACATAAACAAGGCGGTGGCCACCACAAGCGTTGCGCTTGCACTCATAGCAATTTTCATTGCCACCATAATGTACAAGGGTGGTTACAGCCGCCTCACACGCGGCATAAACAGGAACCTTCGCGGGCTTATGTCGGCGGCATACAACCGTTTCTACATCGACGATATATGGCTTTTTATAACCAAGGATATCATCTTCAACTGCATAAGCAGGCCCATAGCCTGGTTCGACAAGAAGATAATCGACGGCTCGCTCGACAAATTAGCAAGCGGCACACAGAGGCTTGCAAGCCTCATACGCCCCGTGCAGAGCGGCAACGTGCAGTCCTACAGCGTGTGGTTCCTGAGCGGAGCGATAATTCTTATATTGATACTCATATATTTTGCATAAAAAGGCACTATGAATATACTTAACCTGTTTGTCATAATTCCGCTTGCTATGTTGCTTGCCTTGTGGGCAAGCCGCAATTTGCGACAGATACGTGCGGTGATGGTTACCGGCAGCAGCCTGCTGCTTGCCCTTTCGGCATACCTCACAATAGATTTCATAATACAGCGCAGTGGCGGCAACACTGCTGCTATGCTCTACTGCGATTCGTGGAGCTGGTATGCGCCGCTCAACATCTGCTACTCAATAGGTGTGGATGGCATTTCGGTGGCGATGCTGCTGCTGTCGTCGGTAATAGTGTTCACCGGCACATTTGCATCGTGGCGACTGAAACCCCTTACCAAGGAGTTCTTCCTGTGGTACACGCTGCTTGCAACGGGTGTTTATGGTTTCTTCATAAGCACCGACCTGTTTGCAATGTTTATGTTCTACGAAACCGCGCTCATACCTATGTACCTGCTCATTGGTGTGTGGGGCAGCGGCCGCAAGGAGTACTCGGCAATGAAACTCACACTTATGCTTATGGGCGGTTCGGCCTTCCTGCTTATGGGTATTTTGGGAATATACTTCGGTAGCGGAGCCACCACAATGAACATTAACGAGATAGCCGCACTGGGCAATATCGCCCGCGAAGTACAGTACATATTCTTCCCCCTCACGTTCATAGGGTTCGGTGTGCTGGGTGCTCTGTTCCCCTTCCACACATGGAGCCCCGACGGACACGCCTGTGCCCCCACGGCGGTCTCTATGCTACACGCCGGCGTGCTTATGAAGCTGGGTGGATATGGTTGCTTTCGCATAGCTATGTACCTGCTGCCGCAAGCCGCGCACGACCTTGCCTGGATATTCATCATACTCACCACGGTGAGCGTTGTATATGGTGCGCTCAGCGCCATAAGCCAAACCGACCTCAAGTACATAAACGCCTACTCGTCGGTGTCGCACTGCGGCCTGGTGCTTTTCGCCCTGCTTATGACCACCCGCACAGCCTGCACGGGAGCCATTTTGCAGATGCTGTCACACGGCCTTATGACGGCACTCTTTTTTGCCATAATAGGTATGATATACGGCCGCACCCACACACGCGATGTGCGCCAGATGCGCGGCCTTATGAAAATAATGCCCTTCCTTGCCGTGGGCTATGTGATTGCCGGCCTTGCCAATCTGGGACTGCCCGGGTTCAGCGGTTTTGTGGCCGAAATGACAATATTCGTGGGAGCCTTTGAGGTAAACGACCTGTTCCACCGCACGGTAACAATAATCGCCTGCACAAGTATAGTGATAACCGCAGTGTATATACTGCGTGTGGTGGGGCGCATACTATACGGTGAGCCCACCAACGAGGAACACAAACAGCTGAGCGACGCCACCTGGGACGAACGCTTCACCGTCATATGCCTTGTAATATGCGTGGCAGCCATAGGTATTGCGCCTATGTGGGTGAGCAACCTCATAGAGGGCGGTGTAGCCAATATTATAAGTAACATACAACCATAACGAAACGTAGCCGAAACAACATGAATTACATACAATTCTTTCTTATGCGCCCCGAGGTGAGCCTTTTAGGCTTCTTCCTCATAATATTCCTGTACGACCTCATATCGACCGACCGCACACGCCGCTATTTCCACCCCTTAGTGTGCATAGCAATGCTACTGCACACGGTGGTCTGTTTCCGCGACACAAGCGACTTCACGCTATTCGAGGGTATGTACCACAGCAACGCAATGATTGTGTTTGTGAAGGCGATGCTTGGCTTTGGCAGTATGATAGCCATTATGCAGGCCCACCGCTGGCTGCGCACAAGCAACACCTACTACAAGCAGGGTGAGTTCTACACGCTGCTGCTGAGTACTCTGGTGGGTATGTATTTTATGATAAGCGCACGTCACTTTCTGCTGCTCTTCGTGGGCATTGAGCTGGCATCGCTGCCTATGGCCTGCCTTGTGGCATTCGACAAATACCGCCACCACTCGGCAGAGGCGGGTATCAAATATATCCTCACCTCGATGTTTGCATCGGCTATGATGCTCTACGGCATTTCGTACTTATACGGCACCTGCGGCTCGCTCTACTATAGCGAGGTGTGCAGCGGCCTCACGGCATCGCCTATGCAGATATTCGCGCTTGTGATGTTCTTTGCCGGTATGGGATTCAAAATATCGCTTGTGCCGTTCCATATGTGGACCCCAGACAGCTACGAGGGAGCCCCCACGGCTGTAACCGCATACCTGTCGGTAATATCAAAGGGTGCAGCAGTGTTCACGCTCTTCACGGTGCTCACAACAGTATTTGCGCCTATGGTAAAGCAGTGGCAGATGATTATATACATAACCACCGTAGCCAGCATAACCATTGCCAACCTGTTTGCCATAAAACAGCACAACCTGAAACGCTTTATGGCATACAGCAGTATATCGCAGGCAGGCTACATAATGCTTGCAGTCATAGGTGGCACAGCGCAGGGAATGAGCGCTATGGTATATTATGTGCTTGTGTATATCATTGCCAACCTTGCTGTGTTTGGTGTGATAGGTGCTGTGGAGCACCACATAAAGGACGAGGTGCGCCGCGACACGCTCAAGGGCTTCTATGCCACTAACCCGCGCCTTGCGCTCATAATGACTTTGGCACTCTTCTCACTGGCGGGCATTCCACCGTTTGCAGGTTTCTTCAGCAAGTTCTTTGTGTTTATGAGCGCCTTCAGCGCCGGTTTTGTGGTGCTGGTGTTCATAGCGCTTGTGAATACCGTTATATCGCTCTACTACTACCTGCTTGTGGTAAAGGCTATGTACATAGAGAGCAACGAGAACCCCGTGCCCCGCTTCAAGAGCAGCATCATCACCCGCGCAAGCCTTGTTTTCTGCCTCATTGGCATTGTTGCTTTGGGTATTTGCAGTTTCATTTACAGCGGCATCAGCGCTATGAGTTTTGGGATGTAAATAGTGTAGTGTATATAAGTATAATCCTCGGTGGCCCGTGAGCTTTTCTTTGTTTCTTATTATATTTTTGTATGTTCTTTTGTGCCCAAAAGAACCAAAATGCCCGGCACACGCAAAAATCAGTCACAACAGCCTTCTGCTCACGAGTCGCAAGCGACATCCCTCGTTCGCCTGTTGTTTGTCGCAAACAGCTTTTCGTTCAACCATCGGGGACAAAAGAACTCGCTTTCCACGCAATAACAGCAACAAGATTAACACCGCTCAAACAGCATTTGTCCTTTTCCGCTGCTTGAACGGCTGTTTGCTGTGATTTTATCGGTGCCGGTTCTCTTTTTTGAATTACTTCTGCTTGTGAGAACTGCGCCCTGCGTATTCATTAGTGCGCATTAAAGCTTTTAGGAAAACGAGCGTCAGTGTTTTTGGGAATAGTGGAGGACTGTCTGAGCGTCAGGTAAGAAAAATGGCCTGCCATTTTGCGCCGCCAAGCGAGTTCCGGACACCCCAAAAACATCAGCTACGTTTTCCGTTAA
>JAFVSR010000006.1 GCA_017503645.1 Bacteroidaceae bacterium
GATTTAAGTTATACACTTGGGACTTAGCCCCTTCGTCAAACCAAAGATAGCGATTGCGGTCTTATTTTTATTCTGCCGGGGTAAAAACTTGTTCTTATATTGGTTTGAGCGACAAAAAGGAGATAAAAGAATTAGGATTAAACAAAGAAAGGCTCACGGGCCACCGAGAAATCCATATCAAAACATTCCATAAAAACGAAAAGACTATACATTAACACCCGCAACCACCACAAGCAAACAATATTTTAACGCGGTTATCAACCGCCGTAACATATTTTCACTAAAAGCACATTAAAAAAAAGATATATATACCCACTTATTACAAAAAAAAAGGTAACTTTGTGTGCTATGCCTACCCAAGATGAATAACAATAACAACGAGGATGCAATAATTCAGATATTTACCGACTACTTGAAGGTAAACAAGATGCGTTGTACCCCCGAGCGTTATGCCATCCTGCGGGCAATATACTCCATAAACGGCAGTTTCGACATAGAAACACTGCTGCACATTATGGAGGAGCGGGAGAAGTTCAGGGTGAGCCGTGCAACCATATACAATACAATTTCGTTACTAATCAGCGCCAACCTTGTAACGCACCACGCATTCGGCAGCGAGTCGAAATACGAAAAGTGCTTCAACAGTGGCAAAGTGCATATGGTGTGCACAAACTGCAATAAGGTGACGGAAATAAACAATTTGGATTTAACAGATAAAATAGCGAATATTAAAAAATTTCATTCAACACATTACTCGCTGTATATTTATGGGCTTTGCAACAAATGCCACCAGGCGGCAAAGCGACGTATGCAGAGGGCGAAAAAAAGTTAGAACAATGAAACAGAATATCGACGTACTTTTGGGACTACAATGGGGAGACGAAGGTAAAGGAAAAATCGTAGATGTGCTAACACCAAAATACGATGTAGTGGCACGCTTCCAGGGCGGCCCCAACGCCGGACACACATTGGAGTTCAACGGCAAGAAATTTGTATTGCGCTCAATACCCTCGGGAATATTCCAGGGTGGGCAGACAAACATCATAGGCAACGGCGTGGTGCTCGACCCCGCGCTGTTCAAAGGCGAGGCCGAGGACCTTGTAAAGGCCGGATACGACCTCACCAAGAACCTCTTTATTTCAAAGAAGGCACACCTGATATTGCCCACACACCGCGTGCTCGATGCCGCCTACGAGGCTGCTAAGGGCGATGCCAAGGTGGGCACCACAGGCAAAGGCATTGGCCCCACATACACCGACAAGATAAGCCGCAACGGCTTGCGCGTGGGTGATATATTGGAGAACTTCGAGGCTAAATATGCTGCGGCAAAGGCACGCCACGAGGAGATTCTAAGGAATATGAACTACAGCTACGACATTGCCGAGATGGAGGCCAAATGGCTCGAGGGCATAGAGTACCTCAAGAACTTCCGCCTCATCGACAGCGAGCAGATGATTAACGACCTTATGAACGAGGGTAAGAGCGTGCTGTGCGAGGGAGCACAGGGCAGCCTGCTCGATGTGGATTTCGGCAGCTACCCCTTTGTTACATCATCGAACACGGTATGCGCCGGTGCCTGCACAGGCTTGGGTGTTGCTCCCAACAGAATAGCCAATGTATATGGTATCACAAAGGCATACTGCACACGTGTGGGTTCGGGCCCCTTCCCCACAGAGCTTTTCGACGAGGTTGGCGCCGAGATGCGCGACCGCGGCCACGAGTATGGCGCAGTGACAGGCCGTGAGCGCCGCTGCGGCTGGATAGACCTGGTAGCCCTCAAATACACCATTATGATTAACGGTGTCACACACCTCATACTTATGAAGAGCGACGTGCTCGACACGTTCCCCACAATAAAGGCCTGCGTGGCATACCGCAAGAATGGCGAGACACTCACCCACTTCCCCTACGACATTGAGGGTGTGGAGCCCGTTTACACCGAGCTCAAGGGCTGGCAGACCGACCTCACACAGCTGAAGAACGAGGAGGAGTTGCCACAGGAGTTCAAGGAGTACATCGCGTTCCTGGAGAAGGAGCTGGGCGTGCCCGTGAAGTATGTATCAATAGGCCCCGACAGAGACCAGACAATCACACGTTCAATCTAAAAAACAAAGAATGAATATATTATCAATAATCATCGCCTATGGACAAGAGGTGGGCTACAGCACCGCAAACAACGGTGCTGTGGGCTATAATTTCACCTACATTCTTTTGTTCATCGGCATTGCCATTGCAAGCTATTTTGTACAGGCCAATCTAAAGAGCAAATTTGAGAAATACTCGAAGATGCCCATAGGACTCACAGGCCGCGAGATTGCCGAGAAGATGCTGCGCGACAACGGCATATATGACGTTACCGTGACAAGCACCCCCGGAATGCTCACCGACCACTACAACCCCACCAACAAGACCGTGAACCTGAGCAAGGGTGTATATAACTCGGCAAGCATTGCCGCGGCAGCCGTTGCCGCCCACGAGTGTGGCCACGCCGTGCAGCACGCAAGAGCATACGCCCCTCTCACGCTGCGTTCCAAACTGGTGCCAGTGGTGCAGTTTTCATCGAGCATAATGTCGTGGATTCTGCTCATAGGAATACTCACCGTGGAGATGTTCCCCGGCATACTGCTTGGCGGAATAGTGCTGTTTGCCACCACCACGCTGTTCAGTTTTGTCACCCTACCGGTGGAAATTGACGCCAGCCGCCGCGCATTGGCGTGGCTGTCGGCATCAGGGATAACCAACAGCAGCAACCACCGATATGCCGAAGGTGCATTGCGCTCGGCAGCATACACATACGTGGTGGCCGCCCTTTCGTCGCTTGCCACCCTGCTTTACTATGTAATGATTTACCTTAACAGAAGAGACTAATGGCCGCAAAACCATCCATTCCAAAGGGAACACGCGACTTCTCTCCCGTGGAGATGTCGAAGAGAAATTATATATTCGATACCATACGCCGTGCGTTTCACATATTCGGTTTCCAGCAGATAGAAACCCCTGCTATGGAGAACCTGTCCACACTGATGGGGAAATATGGCGACGAGGGCGACAAATTGCTGTTCAAGATACAGAACTCGGGCGACTACTTCAGAGGCCTCACCGACGAGGAGTTGTTGAGCCGCGATGCAGCGAAGTTAGCTTCCAAATTCTGCGAAAAGGGGCTTCGATACGATCTCACCGTGCCGTTTGCACGCTACGTGGTGATGCACCGCGAGGAGCTTGTATTCCCCTTTAAGCGTTACCAGATACAGCCCGTATGGCGTGCCGACCGCCCGCAGAAGGGGCGCTATCGCGAGTTCTACCAGTGCGATGCCGATATCATAGGCAACAACTCACTTGTGAACGAAATAGAGCTCATACAACTCATTGACTATGTGTTTACAAAACTCGGTATACGTGTAGCCATCAAGCTGAACAACCGTAAGATTCTTGCAGGCATAGCCGAGGTAATAGGTGAGCCCGACAAGATTGTGGACATCACCGTGGCCATAGACAAGATAGACAAGATAGGGCTCGACGGTGTGGTGGCAGAACTCAAGGAGAAAGGCATAGGCGAAACATCGGTAGAGAAGTTGTTGCCCATACTGCAGGCACAAGGCGGCAACAAGGAGAAGTTGCAGATTATCGCACAGACACTGCAAGGCAATGCCACAGGCGAAAAGGGTGTGGCGGAGATAAGCTACATACTTAATGCGTTCGACACGCTGCACATAAACAGCGCATTGGACCTCGACCTCACACTTGCCCGCGGTCTCAACTACTACACCGGTGCCATTTTAGAGGTAAAAGCCCTTGATGTGGCAATAGGCAGCATCACAGGCGGTGGAAGATACGACAACCTCACAGGTGTGTTCGGGCTCGACGGCGTGTCGGGTGTGGGAATATCCTTTGGTGCTGACCGCATATACGACGTAATGAACCAACTGAACCTTTACCCCGAGGAGTCGATACACACAACACAGGTGATGTTTGTAAACTTTGGCGAGAAGGAGGCTATGCACTCATTGGGTATCATAGGCAGCCTGCGCGCGGCCGGCATATCGGCCGAGCTGTTCCCCAGCAGCGACAAGATGAAGAAGCAGATGGCATATGCCAACAGCCACAAAATCCCCTACGTTGCAATCATTGGCGAGCAGGAGATGCAGGATGGCACAATAGCTGTAAAGGATATGAACAGCGGCGAGCAGAAGCAGATGACCGCCGAGGAACTGAAAGAACTTTTGAAATAAACAAACAGACTCGATAATACAAATCGGCCTGCGCATTGCGCAGGCCGATTTGTGTTTACTCGTTAGGCTTATACGAATGCAGCACCGTATAATCGCCATCGACCACCCAACACCCATCCTTCTGCAACATACGCGCCACGGTGGTGAGCGTGCGCCCAAGCGGGCTCACTCCCTGCAATTCAACCCAAGCGACGTCGCCCTCATAGGTTATCTTCACAGCCTTGTAATCGGCAGTGTAATCGGCAGTGCGCTCCTTGTAGTCGGCCGACCTTGCAGCAAGGTCCAAATAGTCGCACACGGCATCGTAATAGGCAGGGTTGGTAAAATATATGTTCTGCTTCACATAGCGCAAATCGCCCGACGTGAGCGCATTGAAGAGGTTCACGGCAACATCCTCGGGCGGCGTGGTGGCATTACAACCCAGAAGTGTTGCAGCCACTACCAATGCATAGAGTATTTTGGTAAATTGTGTTTTCATCATATTTGATTTATGCGCGAAAGTAGTAATATTTTTGCAAAAAACAGCCGGTGTCCACAGGGTTATTTGTCGAGCATAAGCGAAATATCAATGGTAGGTGGCAAAGCCGCCGGTGCATGGCACAACCAATGAGACATAAACGAGGGGGCACCTCCTGTTGCCATATATGCCAGCGAGTTCACACCGAAACTGCGGCACAAGGCACTCTTTAGCCACTCGCAGGCAGCACTGTCGCCGCCCTCAACGGCAAGCAACAGCAACCGCGTACCATCCTTTATGGCAAAGGCCGCCGCAACAGGCCGCCCGCCCTGCATAGCCATATAGCAACCGCCGCCCTGCGCACGGCAAGAGGCAATATTCAACGCTATGAGTTCGCGCGAATGAAGAACCACTGGCCACCCGGCGCGTTGCCACCCCACCCACGAAGAATATACATCATCGGCCGAAGATGCCTGCATCAAGGTGTAAGCGCCCGCAACACCATCGCACAAAGCATACTCTTTAACCTCCCTGCAAGAGCAATGAGCATAACCCAATCGGGCATAAAACCCGCGCAGAGCATCGGTGGCAGGCAGCAAAAAGAGGAGATGCACTCCCCTGCCGCGCAGCAGTTGCTCCACCTGCCGCATAAGCAACGACATATAACCCCGCCCGCGATAACGGGGGTGAGATGCCACCGCATAGATATATGCAGCCCGCACGTTTTCGCCGCCATTGTACAGGGTAAACGGCAGCGCATAGAGCACCGACACCACCTGCCCGCCCAACGAGAGCGTGTGCGCAACCTCCTCGCAAGGATATGCGGCAAAGAAGGCGTCGATATATTCGTAGCTGTCGCCAAACACATCGTGCCACAAAGTGCGCAACTGCTCCTTCACCGCTGCGGGTGGCAGGGCATTGAACAGCGGCGTTGCGTTGTCATCGATTTTCATATTGCTCCGTTATTTGTTATTATCACAAAATTATACAATATATTTTGCTTAAAGAATTAAAAAGGTTTAACTTTGCATAGATAATGCGAAAATATGGCGGTAATGCCGCCACCGCGCTGCAACAACCCTTGCCTGCGAGATAACATTCCACAGACAACCGACGTTTCAGAGGAAGATTCAGAATTTATTGAAACCATAAAAATAATTACACAATGGATGTTATTAAAAATCTAATCGAGCGCGCTTGCAACAACCAGCAGCGCATCGTTCTCCCCGAAGGCACCGAGGAGCGCACACTGAAAGCTGCCGACAAAGCCATTGCCGATGGCATAGCTCAAATTATTCTCATTGGCAACAAAGAGGAGATTTTGACACTTGCAGGCAAATGGGGCCTTGCCAACATTGAGAAGGCAACAATCATCGACCCCGAAAACAACCCCGATGCAGAGAAATATGCCACACTGCTCTACGAACTTCGCAAGGCAAAAGGTATGACAATGGAGGATGCACAGAAACTTGTATGCAACCCCCTCTATCTGGGCTGCCTCATCATAAAGAACGGCGATGCCGACGGTCAGGTTGCCGGTGCACTTAACACCACAGGTAACGTACTGCGCCCCGCATTGCAGATTATAAAGACATCACCCGGCATCAGCTGCGTATCGGGCGCAATGATGATGATTACCAAGGCGAAGGAGTATGGCGAGGATGGCGTACTCTTTGTAGGTGACGTTGCCGTTACCCCCACACCCGATGCCAACCAGCTGTCGCAGATTGCAGTGTGCACCGCACAGACAGCGAAAGCCATTGCAGGCTTCGAGGAGCCCCGCGTAGCAATGCTCAGCTTCTCGACCAAAGGTTCGGCCAAGCACGAAATGGTTGACAAAGTGGTTGAGGCAACAAAGCTCGCACACGAACTTGCACCCGAACTCTCTATCGACGGCGAATTGCAGGCCGATGCTGCTCTCGTACCCTTCGTAGGCCAGAGCAAGGCTCCCGGTTCAACCGTAGCAGGAAAAGCCAACGTACTCATCTTCCCCGACCTCGGTGCCGGAAACATTGGCTACAAGCTGGTACAGCGTTTGGGCGGTGCCGAAGCCATCGGCCCCGTATTGCAGGGTATTGCACGCCCCGTGAACGACCTTTCACGCGGTTGCTCTATCGAGGATGTTTATATGATGATTGCCATTACAGCCAACCAAGCTATTGCAGCTAAAAAATAACAGATACACAAAATGAAAATACTTGTATTAAACTGCGGAAGTTCATCTATCAAATACCAGTTGTTTGATATTGAGTCAAAAGAGGTTATTGCAAAAGGAGGTATCGAGAAGATTGGTCTCGAGGGCTCTTTCATAAAGTTCACATTGCCCAACGGCGAGAAAGAGACCATCACTACTGCAATCCCCGAGCACACAACAGGCGTGCGCCTTATCATCGACCTGCTGACAAGCGACAAGTACGGCGTTGTAAAATCCATTGAGGAGATTGATGCAGTGGGCCACCGTATGGTACACGGCGGCGAGAAGTTCAGCGCATCTACCCTGCTCACCCCCGAGGTGTTGGAGACATTCGAGGCCTGCAACGACCTTGCTCCCTTGCACAACCCCGCAAACCTCAAGGGTGTGAATGCTGTTAAAGAGGTTGCCCCCGATATGCCCCAGGTTGGTGTATTCGACACAGCCTTCCACCAGACAATGCCCGACTACGCATATATGTATGCCGTTCCCTACGAGCTCTACGAAAAGTATGGTGTTCGTCGTTACGGTTTCCACGGAACATCGCACCGCTACATCACAAAGCGCGCCTTAGAGATGCTTGGCATCCCCGCTGAAGGCAGCAAGATAATTACCTGCCACATTGGTAACGGTGGTTCTTGTGCAGCTGTGAAAGACGGCAAGAGCATAGACACATCTATGGGCCTCACACCCCTTGCCGGTCTTATGATGGGTACACGAAGCGGCGACATCGACCCGGGTGCAATTCCCTTCATTATGGACAAGATGGGCTTGGATGCACAAGGTCTTTCGGACCTTTTGAACAAGAAATCGGGTGTTGTAGGCATTTCGGGTGTATCGAGCGATATGCGCGAAGTGAAGGCGGCAGCCGAGGCCGGCAACAAGCGTGCCGAACTTGCCAACACAATGTATTTCTACCGCATAAAGAAATATATAGGCGAGTACGCAGCTGCTATGGGCGGCGTGGATGTAATCATCTTTGCAGGTGGTGTTGGCGAGAACCAGGCCGACTGCCGCGAAGCCGTCCTCGAAGGTCTTGAATTTATGGGCGTTGAACTCGACAAGGAGGTTAATGCAAGAACCCGTGGCGAGGAGGCAATCCTTTCTACTCCCACATCAAAGGTTAAGGTATTGCTTATCCCCACCGACGAGGAGCTTATGATTGCAAGCGACACTTACGAGATTGTAAAAGGTATGAAATAACATTGAATACCACATATAACTAAAGAAGGCAGCGCGGTGCGCTGCCTTCTTTAGTTATATATAAAGATAAAATTATAAATCCTTGCTATAGCCCTCCACATAGTGTTTGCGCTGAATATCTTTACCATCGAACACCACGTATGCAAAGCAGCCTATCCAGTCGCCAAGGAATATGCAACGCGATGCATCGCCAAGCACTATATCCTCGTCTATGTGCCTATGGCCGAAGATAAAGCAATCGACCGACGGGTGCTTCTTCAAATAATCGTTTGCGAACTGCACGCAGAACTCATTTTCGGCACCAAGAAAAGGGGTATCGCCCTTAACCTTATGCTTAATCATACTATGGCGCGCCCAGGCGTGCCCCATCCACAAAGCCCAACGGGGATGGAGTGCCGAGAAGCAGCGCTGCAAGAAACGGCTGTGGAATATCTTGCGCAGCAACAGGAACCAACGGTCCTTGGAGAACTCGTCGCCGTGAGCAAGAAAGAACTCCTTGCCATATAGCTCCACAAGGCAGGGTTCGCGGTGCAGTGTCACGCCACACTCCTTTTCGAAATAGTCGAGGCACCAAAGGTCGTGGTTACCCGTGAACAGGTGCACCTCCACCCCCTTATCGGTGAGCTCGGCTACTTTTCCCAGGAAACGGGTGAAGCCCTTGGGCACGGCATATTTATACTCGTACCAGAAATCGAACATATCGCCCAACATATACACGGCTGCGGCATCGTTCTTTATCTTGTCGAGAAACGATACCAAACGGCGCTCGTGGGTGCGGCTGTGCTCTATGGCCCAAGAGCCAAGATGCGCATCGGAAAGGAAATATATCTTTTTCATAGAACGTGCAAGTGTTATATTTTACAATAGACCAAGTTCCAACTTGGCCTCCTCGGTCATAAGGTCCTGCGACCACTCGGGCTCGAACACCAACTGCAGGTTCACGGCACCGATGCCCGCTATCGACTCCACCTTCTGACGCACGTCCTCGAGCATAAAATCGGCTGCGGGGCAGTTGGGGGCAGTGAGTGTCATATCAATGTCCACCGAGTTATCCTCCTTTACTTCAATGCGGTATATGAGCCCCAGGTCGTATATGTTTACAGGTATCTCGGGATCGTACACCGTCTTTATCATCTCAACAATCTTCTCTTCCAACTCTATCTTCTGCATACTTTATATCTTTAACAAATGACCTTCGTCTCTGTAACTGTAATAGCTGTTAGTTGCAAAAACAATATGGTCAATGAAACGTATATTCATAATTGCGCACGCATCAACTATCCTGCGTGTGGCATCATCATCGGATGAGCTCGGCCTGTTGTTGCCCGAAGGGTGGTTATGGCACAACGCAATACTCGTTGCGCGCTTCAGCAATGCTTCGCGCATAATAACACGCACATCTACAGCCGAGGATGTGAGACCACCGCTGCTTATGCGCACGTGGTCTATTATGCGGTTATTGTTGTTGAGCAGCAACACATACACCTCCTCGGTGTTGAGAGTGCACATAATGGGATAGAAATATTCGTAAACATCTACCGAGTTCCTTATGCGCATAGGCTCGTTCTGCTCGTCTAAACGACGACGCTTCCATAACTCGCAGGCAGCAACTATGGTTATGGCCTTCGCCGGGCCTATGCCCTTGAAGGCGCACAGGTCATCAACCGACAGTTTGGCAAGTTCGGCAATGCTGTCGCCACAAGCGGCAAGCACCTTCTTCATAAGCTCCACCGCCGATTCCTCGGCATTACCCGAGCCTATGAGGATGGCAAGGAGTTCCGATTTGCTCAACGTGCCTACACCGTTACGCAGCACCTTTTCGCGCGGGCGCTCGTCGAGGGGCCAATCTTTTATACTTTGCTTCAATTTTTGCGCCATTACCCTCTATTATAAATTTTGGTAAGTTTATCCTTTGTTTCCAATGGCTGCTTAAGCACCATCTTGTACCAAAAAGCCTTAAGGAAGCCTGTGCCATAGCCGGTTATCTGCACAGCCGATGCCGCCACCGAAAGCGCTGCCACCCTCAATGTGTTGCCCTTTACAAGAGCATCCGCAAAGATGAGCGCCGCATAGAGCAGCGGCAACAACAGCAACCACGGGTAGAAGATTGCCGCCACAAGCAGCAATGCACCCATAACAAGCATAAGCGCCGGCAGGGAGTGCACGAGCTTCAAAGAGCCCGGGTGCAGAATCTGCAACCATATGCGCGCCTGACCGAAGTTATTCACCTGCTTGAAGAAACGCCTGAGGTCGATGCGACGTTTATGATACACAAACACTTCGCGTATGAGACCTATGGAAAACCCAGCATTGCGTATTCTTATGCTCAGGTCGATATCCTCACCCATCATATCCTTGAAATCGCCCACCGCATCGTACACCTGTTTGGAGAAACCCATATTGAATGTACGCGGACAGAACTTTTCCATAACCGCCTTGCCGCCTCGTATGCCGCCCGTTGTCCAGAAGGATGTCATTGCGTGGCTCACCGCCTTCTGCATATCGGAGAAGGAGGCATCGGCTGCATCGGGACCGCCAAAGCAATCGAGCCTGTTTGCCGCAAGGGCCGCTTCGAGCCTTTCAAAATAGAAGGGCGGGAGAATGACGTCGGAATCGAAGAAGAGCAGGTAGTCGCCGGCCGCACGCGCCATACCGTAGTTGCGCGTGTCGCTGCGCCCCGAATTCTCCTTATAATGGTAATGGATGGTAAAAAAAGAACGATAGTGACCAAGCAAATGGTCACATCGTTCTTTTGAGCCGTCCTCTATAATAAGTAGCTCAAAAGGCTTTACCGTCTGAGCCGCCAGACTTTCGAGAAGTTCTTTTACTTCGCCGGGCCTGTTATATACCGGAACAATTATAGAGTATAACAAATCGTATGTTTTAAGTGATTATGCCTTCACGCGGCCCACGTATGAACCGTCGCGAGTATCAATCTCAACAAGCTCACCCTCGTTGATGAAGAGAGGAACGCGCACCTCGGCACCGGTCTCCAATGTAGCGGGCTTTGTGGTGTTGGTGGCTGTATCACCCTTCAAACCGGGCTCTGTGTATGTAACAGCAAGAACAACCTTCACGGGCATCTCGGCAAAAAGGATTGTATCGGTTGAAGCATCGGTAACAACATCGAGGTTCATACCCTCCTTCATATAAGCCACACCTGTAATCTGGTCGGCGGGGATGGGCACCTGCTCATAAGTTTCGTTGTTCATAAAGATATAGTCGTTACCCTCCTGATAAAGGTATTGGTACTGGCGACGCTCTACGCGAACATCCTCCAATTTCTCACCAATGTTGAAACGGCGCTCCAATACATAGCCATCCACCACGTCTTTAAGCTTTGTACGCATAAAGGTGTTTCCCTTACCGGGCTTTACGTGCAAGAAGTCTATGCAAAAATACAACTTGCCATCCATACGGATAGCGGTACCGATTTTAATGTCTTGTGCATTAATCATAATTATATTCTGTTTTTTGTTAAAATAGTTCGTTACTGAAACTGCGTGTATATTTCGCAGCGAGTATGCAAAGGTAGTAAAAAAAACGAGATTTTATACAATTACGGCACTCATAATTCACCTTATAATAATATAGTTATTATTTATAGAGATAATTTTTGTTAAAATTAGCAGTGAAAGAGGTATAATTAAATGTCAAATAGGTATATTTGCGCTAACGTGCCAACAGACGAAACGCCCTCACGCGACAAGGCCGATTACTGCGACAAAAACAAAAAAACAATAACACATATGAACAAGTATTTGAAATGGGGACTTATTGCAGTGCTGTGCATTGCACTTGGAATTTTTGGTTTCTACCAACTTACTCCACACGAGAACGAAGAGTTAAGCGCAGCCGATACCGCGCCCAAGCAGGCAACACGCAAGGTGTTGAATGTTAATGCAAAAATAATAAAACCACACCAGCTTACCGACGAAATTCCCATCATAGGCCAACTTGTTCCCGACGAGGAGGTTGAACTTTCATTCGAAACATCGGGAAAAATCACCGACATCTACTTCACCGAGGGCACCTACGTAAAAAAAGGCGAATTGCTTGCCAAGGTGAATGACAGCCACCTGCAGGCGCAACTAAACCGTTTGGAGGCCCAAATTCCCCTTGCCGAGGACCGCGTTTACCGCCAAAACGCTCTTTTGCAGCGCGATGCGGTAAGTAAAGAGGCGTATGAGCAGGTGAAAACCGACCTTGCCACGCTGAATGCCGACATTGAAAGAGTGAAGGCCGAAATAAGAATGACCGAGTTGCGCGCACCATTCGACGGCACCATCGGATTGCGCCAGGTGAGCGTGGGTGCATACACTTCGCCCAGCACCGTGGTTGCCAAACTAACAAACCTCACTCCCATAAAGATTGAGTTCTCGGTTCCCGAGCGCTACGCCACCGAAATAAAGAGAGGGACAAACCTGGAGTTCAAGGTTGATGGCAGACAGGCGCCCTACACCGCCAAGGTGTATGCAACGGAGTCGAGCCTCGACAGCGACACTCACACGTTGAAAGTGCGTGCAATATACCATAATGAAAATGGCGAACTTATGTCGGGCCGATATGCCGACATACGTCTGAAGCAGAAGGAGATTCCCGATGCCATTGCCATCCCCTCCGAAGCCATTGTGCCCGAAATGGGTGTGAACAAGGTATTTGTGTATCGCAACGGAAAGGCCGAGCCCGTAACCGTCACGATAGGCATACGCACCGATGCCGAGGTGCAGATTACCACCGGCCTGCAAGTGGGCGACACCATACTGACATCGGGCACGCTGCAGTTGCGCAAAGGCACACTCGTGAAGATAGACAACATAGACTAACACCCAAACCATACTGTATATGAATATTTCGGAACTGAGTATTCGCAGGCCGGTACTTGCAACAGTGCTCACCATCATAATATTGCTGTTCGGCTTAATAGGATATTACACCTTGGGTGTGCGCGAGTACCCATCGGTGGACAACCCCATAATATCGGTCACCTGCAGCTACGCAGGTGCAAATGCCGATGTGATAGAGAACCAGATTACAGAACCGCTGGAGCAGAACATCAACGGTATCCCCGGCATACGCTCGCTCTCGAGTGTGAGCCAGCAGGGCTCGTCGCGCATAACCGTGGAGTTCGAGCTGTCGGTGGATTTGGAAACGGCAGCCAACGACGTGCGCGACAAGGTGTCGCGTGCACAGCGTTTCCTGCCGCGCGACTGCGACCCGCCAACAGTGTCAAAGGCCGATGCCGATGCTATGCCCATACTTATGGTGGCTATACAAAGCGACAGCCGCTCGCTGCTGGAGCTTAGCGAGATAGCCGACCTCACCGTGAAAGAGCAGCTGCAAACCATTGCCAACGTGAGCAGCGTGGGTATATGGGGCGAAAAGCGCTACTCTATGCGCATATGGCTCGACCCGGTGAAGATGGCGGCATTCGGCATCACACCTATTGACGTTAAAAATGCCATCACCAACGAGAACGTGGAACTGCCCTCGGGCAGCATCGAGGGAAACACAATGGAGCTCACCCTGCGCACAATGGGGCAGATGCACACCGCCAAGGAGTTCAACAACGTAATCCTCAAGGAACAGAACGGCAACATCGTGCGCGTGAGCGACATAGGATATGCCGAACTGGGGCCTGCCGACATAAAGAGCTATATGAAGATGAACGGCGTGCCTATGGTGGGTGTGGCGGTGATTCCCCAGCCGGGAGCCAACCACATAGAGATTGCCAATGCCGTGTATGAACGTATGGAGGCTATGCAGAAGGACCTCCCCGACGATGTGAAGTATTCGTATGGTTTCGACAACACCAAGTTCATACGCGCATCTATCGACGAGGTTAAGAGCACTGTTTACGAAGCATTCGTGCTTGTAATCATCATTATCTTCCTCTTCTTGCGCGACTGGCGCGTAACACTCATACCCTGTATTGTTATTCCCGTGTCGCTCATTGGAGCTTTCTTTGTGATGTACGTGGCGGGATTCTCGATAAACGTGCTCACTATGCTTGCCGTGGTGCTCTCTGTGGGCCTTGTGGTTGACGATGCTATTGTGATGACCGAGAATATATACATAAGGATAGAGCAAGGAATGCGCCCGTTCAGAGCCGGCATCGAGGGTTCAAAGGAGATTTTCTTTGCTGTCATTTCAACCACCGTCACGCTGGTGGCCGTATTCCTGCCCATTGTCTTTATGGAGGGTACCAGCGGCCGCCTGTTCCGCGAGTTCAGCTTCGTGGTAGCCGGTTCGGTAATCATATCCTCTTTTGCTGCGCTCACATTCACACCTATGCTTGCCACAAAGATTCTCAAAAGAAGAAAAGAGCAGAGCTGGTTCTACAAAAAGACCGAGCCATTCTTTGTGGGGCTGAACAATATTTACGAGAAATCGCTCAACCGGTTCTTGGAGAAACGTGTTTGGGCCATCCCTGCCACACTTGTTATGTTTGTTCTCATAGGCATACTTTGGAGCAATATCCCCGCTGAAATGGCACCGCTGGAGGACCGTTCGCAAATTACCATAAACACCCGCGGAGCCGAGGGCGTGAGCTACGAATATATGCGCGACTACACCGAGGATATAAACACACTTGTAGATTCCATTGTGCCCGATGCCGAGTCGGTTACTGCACGCGTGTCGAGCGGTAGCGGTAACATACGCATCACGCTTAAGGACATACACGAACGCGACTACTCGCAGATGGATGTGGCCGCCAAGCTGTCGAAGGCTGTGAGCACAAAAACCAAAGCACGCGCTTTCGTGCAGCAGCAATCGTCGTTCGGCGGTCGCCGAGGCAGTATGCCTGTGCAGTATGTGCTGCAGGCTGTGAGCATTGAAAAACTACAAAAGGTGCTGCCCGAGTTCCTGAGCCGCGTACACAGCAACCCCACATTCCAGATGGCCGATGTGGATTTGAAATTCAGCAGCCCCGAGGTGCGTGTGAACATAAACCGCGACAAGGCCGGCAGTATGGGAGCCAGCGTACGCGACGTGGCACAAACACTGCAATACGGCCTCAGCGGACAGCGTATGGGATACTTTTATATGAACGGAAAGCAGTATGAAATAATTGGGCAGATTAACCGCCAGCAGCGCAATACGCCGTCGGGCATAAAATCGCTCTACATACGCAGCAGCAATGGCGAGATGATACAGCTCGACAACCTTGTGGAGTTTGTGGAGTCGGTGGCGCCACCCAAGCTATACCATTATAACCGCTTTATTTCGGCCACAATATCCTGTGGTCTTGCCGATGGAAAGACCATAGGCGAGGGCCTTGCAGAAATGGACAAGATTGCCGATGAACTGCTCGACGAAACATTCCGCACAGCGCTGTCGGGCGACTCTAAAGAGTACCGCGAGAGTTCGTCGAGCCTTATGTTCGCCTTTATCCTTGCACTTGTGCTCATATACCTGATATTGGCTGCGCAGTTCGAGAGCTTCAAAGACCCGCTCATCATTATGCTCACCGTGCCCCTTGCCATCGCAGGCGCTCTTATATTTATGTACTACAACGACATAACGATGAACATATTCAGCCAGATTGGTATAATTATGCTCATAGGTCTTGTAGCCAAGAACGGTATCCTCATTGTGGAGTTTGCCAACCAGAAACAGGAGGCCGGCGAGGACAAAATGAGCGCCATAAAAAGTGCATCGCTGCAACGCTTGCGCCCCATTCTTATGACCAGTGTATCTACCATATTGGGATTGCTACCGCTTACATTCGCAAGCGGCGAGGGTGCCAACCAGCGTATTGCAATGGGTACAGCGGTAGTGGGCGGTATGCTTGTATCGACAATACTCACAATGTACATTGTACCCGCCATTTACAGCTACATTTCAACCGAAAGAGAAAAGGAGGAAGAACAATGAAAAATATAATATTGACACTATGCGCCTGCGCAGCAATGGCAACCACTCAGGCGCAGGTGATTTCGCTTAAAGAGTGCCTGGAAAGAGGTCTGGAAAGAAACTACTCCATAAGGATAACACGTGGCGAGGAGCAGATAAGCCGCAACAACGCCACACTTGCCAATGCCGGCTACCTGCCTACATTAGACCTAAAGGGCGGTTACAACCTCACAGAAAGCAACAGCGACACCGAGCCCGGAGAGGGCAGCACCGTGGAGCAGCGCGGCCTCACGGACCACTCGGCAAACGCAGGGCTCGACGTGAACTGGACAATCTTCGACGGCTTCAATATAAGCACCACATACAAGCAACTGAAAGAGCTTGAGCGTATGGGCGAAACAAACACCCGCATAGCCATAGAGGATTTTATAGCCACCGTTGCATCGGAGTACTACAATTTCATACAGCAACGCATACGTCTTAAGAACTATTTCCACGCAGTGAAGCTCTCCAAGGAGCGCTTGCGCATTGTGGAGGAGCGTTACCACATAGGAAGTTTCTCGCGTCTCGACTACCAACAGGCCAAGGTGGATTTCAATGCCGACAGCGCAAAGTACCTTAAACAACAGGAGGTGGTTATCACATCGCGCATAGCGCTCAACGAGCTTATGGCCGAAGACCAGGTCTACACGCCGCTTATGACATCGGACACCACTATTATCGCCGATATGACACTCGATTTCACCGACCTGTGGAACAGCACCCTTTTGAGCAACGCACGCCTGCTGAAGGCCGACCTTAACAGCAACATTGCCAAGCTCGACTACAAAAAAGTGCTGTCGCGCGACTACCCATACATAAAACTGAACGCAGGCTACGATTACGGCTACAGCAAGCCCGAACAGGGCGCATACCGCACCCGCCACAACTGGGGCTGGAATGGCGGTGTGAGCGTAGGTATAAACCTATGGGATGGCAACAGCCGCCGCGAAAAGCGCAATGCAAAAATTGAAATAGCCAATGCCGGGTTGCAGCGTCAGCAGTTGGAACTTGCTCTGAAGGCCGACCTCGGCAACCTGTGGCAGGCATACCAGAAGAATATAGAGCTGTTGAACCTCGAGGAACAAAATCTTGTATCGGCACATCAAAACCACGACATTGCCACCGAGCGCTATATGCTTGGCGACCTGTCGGGCTTCGAAATGCGTGAGGCGCAGCAGAGCCTCTTGGAGGCCGAAGAGCGCCTGCTCACGGCACAATACAATACAAAGATTTGTGAAATATCGCTCTTGCAGATAAGCGGTAAAATTTTACGGTTGTTGGAATAATACGCAACACGCATAAAACACACAATTTTTTGCATATATATACCATTTTTGAGCAAAAATTCAAATTAGCGGTATATATATGCAAAATTTTTATACCTACACCAAAAGTTGTTGCAAAAAAATTTCTTTCTTTAGCAAATGTTTGCGACATTTGCGCTAATTATACAAAAAAACAACAATTAAAAGACCACATAATGGCAAACGACAAAAAAACACAAGAATTGGACCAAGTGATTGTACGTTTCTCGGGAGACTCGGGAGACGGTATGCAGTTGGCCGGTAACATTTTTTCAACCATCTCTGCTACGGTGGGAAACGACATCTGCACTTTCCCCGACTACCCCGCCGATATACGCGCCCCGCAAGGTGTGCTCACAGGTGTTTCGGGTTTCCAGGTGCATATTGGTGCCGACAAAGTGCTTACCCCCGGAGATAAATGCGATATTTTAGTGGCAATGAACCCTGCTGCGCTCAAGACACAGCACAAGTACTGCAAGCCCACAGGTGCCATAATCATAGACACCGACTCCTTCACCGAGAAGGACCTGCAGAAAGCCGAGTTCAAGACCGACAATCCCATAGAGGAGCTTGGAATCACCTGCGAGGTTGTTCCCTGCCCCATCACCTCAATGTGCCAGGAGACACTGAAGGAGAGCGGGCTCGACAACAAGAGCATTGTACGTTGCAAGAATATGCTTGCTCTGGGCCTTGTATGTTGGCTCTTCGACCGCGACCTGTCGCTCGCCGAGAATATGCTGCGTGCGAAGTTCGCTAAAAAGCCCGAGATTGCCGAAGCCAACATAAAGGTGCTGCACGCAGGCTACAATATGGGACACAACACACACGCGTCAATCTCACACACATACAGCATAGAGAGCAAGGGAGAGAAGGCCAAGGGTAAATATATGGACATAAACGGCAACAAAGCCACCGCATACGGTCTCATTGCCGCAGCCGAAAAAGCCGGTATGAGATTGTTTTTGGGTTCATACCCCATTACCCCTGCAACCGACATACTTCACGAACTTGCAAAGCACAAATCGCTTGGTGTGGTAACAATGCAGGCCGAGGATGAGATTGCCGGCTGCGCATCGGCTGTGGGTGCAGCCTACGCGGGAGCACTTGCCTGCACAAGCACCAGCGGCCCGGGTATATGCCTCAAGAGCGAGGCCATAAACCTGGCCGTCATCACCGAACTGCCACTTGTCATCATCGACGTGCAGCGTGGCGGCCCCTCTACAGGCCTCCCCACAAAATCGGAACAGACCGACCTGTTACAGGCTCTTTACGGCCGTAACGGCGAGAGCCCCATCCCCGTGATTGCAGCAAGCTCACCCACCAACTGTTTCGACGCAGCCTTCAATGCCTGCAAGATAGCAGTGGAGCATATGACACCAGTTATTCTGCTCACCGATGCATTCATCGCCAACGGCTCGGCAGCGTGGAAACTGCCCGACATTGCAGAGTACCCCGCAATTGTGCCCCCTTACGTAACACCCGATATGCGCGAGGGCTGGAGCCCCTACAAGCGCAACCCCGAGAACGATGTACGTTACTGGGCGGTACCCGGTACCGAGGGATTTGCACACCGCATAGGCGGCCTTGAAAAGAGCGCTGCCACAGGTGCCATATCAAACGACCCCGACAACCACCACAATATGGTTGAAAAGCGCGCCGAAAAGGTTGCAAAGATTGCGAACTACATACCCAAGCTGCAAGTAGAGGGCGACAGCAATGCCGACCTTCTGATTGTAGGCTTCGGTGGCACATACGGCCACTTGTGCGAGGCAATGCAGGCTATGAACAAAGAGGGCAAGCGCGTGGCACTGGCCCATTTCAACTACATAAACCCGCTGCCGAGCAACACTGCCGAGATTTTGGGCCGCTACAAGAAGATTGTGGTTGCCGAGCAGAACACAGGGCAGTTTGCCGCATACCTGCGCACAAAGTTCGAGGGTATCAAACTGCACCAATACAACGAGGTTAAAGGACAGCCGTTTGCAGTAGCAAACCTGGTTGAAGCGTTCACAAAAATTCTGGAGGACTAACAAATGAGCGAATATACAGTACAAGACTATAAGTTCGGGCAGCCACGTTGGTGCCCGGGTTGCGGCGACCACTCTTTTTTGGGTGCACTGCACAAGGCAATGAGTGAGATAGGCATTGCGCCACACAATATTGCGGTAATTTCGGGTATCGGTTGCTCGTCGCGCCTGCCCTATTATATGAACACATACGGGTTCCACACTATCCACGGCCGTGCGGCAGCAATAGCCACAGGCGCCAAGATAGCCAACCCCGACCTCACCATCTGGCAGATTTCGGGCGACGGTGACGGCCTTGCCATCGGAGGAAACCACTTCATCCACGCCGTGCGCCGTAACATCGACCTCAATATGATTTTGCTCAACAACCGCATATATGGTCTCACAAAAGGACAGTACTCACCCACATCGGCAAGAGGTTTCGTGAGCAAATCGTCGCCCTACGGAACGGTGGAGGACCCCTTCCGCCCCGCAGAGCTATGCTTTGGCGCACGCGGCCGCTTTTTTGCCCGTTGCGTGGCAACAGATATGGCAGCAGCCGTCGGTTGCTTGAAGGCGGCAGCACAGCACAAGGGCGCATCGGTTGTGGAGGTTTTGCAGAACTGTGTGATATTCAACAATGGCACATACGACAGCATATACACCAAGGAGGGCCGTTCAAAGAATGCCATCTACCTGGAGCACGGCAAGCCTATGATATTTGGCGAGAACCGCGAATATGGTCTTATGCAGGAGGGATTCGGCCTTAAGGTGGTGAAGATAGGCGAGAACGGAGTGAGCGAACAGGATATTCTTGTGCACGACGCACACTGCAAGGACACCACCCTGCACCTGAAGCTCGCCCTAATGGAGGGCCCCGACTTCCCCGTGGCACTCGGCGTAATACGCGATGTAGAGGATGTAACCTACAACGATGCCGTTCACGCCCAAGTAGAGGAGGTTAAAGAGCAAAAGAAGTACCACTCATTTGCCGAATTGTTGGAAACCAACGAAACCTGGGAAATAAAGTAAACCCCGACATATCATAAACAGCAACGCCGTGTTCGAAAGAGCACGGCGTTGCTGTTTGCATTAACCAACTTGTTACTTTACAAATTTATGCGCTACCCCACCGCCGTTGCTCTTTACAACAAAGAGGTAGAGGCCTTGCGGGTGGCCCGCAAGCGATATTGTGGCAGTGCCGGCTGCATCAACCACAGCCTTTGCCACCACAGCACCGGCTGCATTGACAACCGTCACCGTGGCACCTGCCTGCACACCGCTGCAAGATACCGCCTGAGCAGCGGCATCATAGGCTACGGCGCAATTGTCAACGCCTACATTGCCTATTGAGGTGCTCTTGCTCACATTCACAATCTTCACGGTGTAGCTGTCGCTATGTGCCACAGCCTGCTCCACAAGCTTGCTGCCATTGCTCACAAGGAACTTCACACCGTTCTTAATGGCACTCTGTGTCCAGCGAATTGAGAACAACCCATTTTGCATTGTTATCAGATAGGTATTCCAGTCGCTGTAGTATTGGTTTGTACCAAACACGCCATACTCATTAATGTAGCGGCCATCGGCTTTGCTTATAATCTTGTAGTAGTTGCTGCCCGCTGCATCGGGGGTTACATTCCACTCCTGCGCAGCACCGGGAGTGGCAACATTTTTGAACGTAGGCGTGCCACCCGAGCCGTTTACATTGTTGTTCGAGAGGTATTTGTCACCATCAATTATGTAGCAAGCCTCATCGGGCGATATCGTGCAATCGGGTCCCTGAACGCCACTCACAGGCACTATATCGAAGATGAAGCGCTCGGGCAGAGGCTCGTCGGAGTTACTTTTCTCTATTCTTGTGCCATTGCTTGTCCAGAATTTTGTCCCCGCGCTGCCACCATTCTGCACTGCATATTTTCCATTGGCAAGACGATAGATGTCGTATGTGTGCCAAACGGCCTCATAAGGATTGGTCTCTTCGCTCACGGTAAACTGGCCATTCTCGTTGATGTAGCGGTTATCCTCGAGGTTTATTATCTTGTAACGGTTTGTAGAGGGGTCGAGGGTAATCTTCCACTCCTGCTTTTGCGGGCGCACATCGTCTAATGAAGCAAGGAATTTTGGTACGCTGTTCGCCGTATTGGGTGTGGTGTTTGTAAGATACTTTCCTTCACACATTATATAATATGTACCATTCTCTATTACCTGTGCAGGGAACACATCGGTGCGGTAATCATAATTTTCTTTATATAATGCAACAAGCTCGCCAAGTTTTTCTTTCACGAAGGGCTGCACATAGAGCGTTGCAACCTCGGGAGTAGCCTGTTTTATTGTGCCCGCAAAATCGCGTGAACGCAAAGCCTCTTGCGCCGCGGTGTATTCGTTGTAGCGCAAGTAGCTGTTTATGAAGCTGTCGGGGTTTTCGCAAGCAAGTGCATTGTTCATCTCCACAAGTGAGATTCCGCGCAAGCCTGTATATTTCATACAGTTGAGCCACGGGGTAATCTCCTCTATAAGAGCGGGAGCCTCGCCACCATTGAGCAGCAAATCGGCTGTAGAAACAAACTTATCGAACTGCTCACCAACAGCCTTATATGCAGCAAGGCTGTTGCCTGCGGCAATCTCGGTATCATAAACCGCCTTGGCTGCCACAAAAGCGGGCGACTCATCGTAGCGACGCAGCCCATGCACTGTGGGGCCTAAATCGACATTATTTTCGCAGAAGAAACGGAACGCATCGGTATTCACAGGCACAATGTAATTGAGGGCATTCTCCCAAGATGCCGCGGCATCGTAAGCCGGCATATTCCAGTTATAGTCGCCTATGCTGAAGAGCGACACTTTTGAAGCCTCGGCATACTCCATGGGGTTGGTGGTGAAGCCCGACACCATATCGGCAATATCCTGGTCGTTACCGGTTGTGGGGCCCATAAGCATATGGTTTATGCAGTAGTCGTTCACGGGGTAATTGAGCCAGATGAACGCCTTGCGGTTTATCTGCGAGTTTATCCACTGCATATCGCTCTTGTTTATCATATCCACGACAGAATTACCGGTCCACATAATACGAATTTCGGGGTACATTACCGAGCCCAATGTGCTGAGGTAGTCGCCATTGGACCAACCACGGTTATACTGTGTGGGGCAAATGATACAGGGGTTTACGTCGTCGTAGGCCTTGTTCAGTTCGTCGGTTATGTAGTTCATAAGTTGCGCCTGTTTGTCGCCGCGGGTGCCCTCACCACCCCACACGTCGTCAAAGAAGACTGCAAATGTGCGCACACCAAGGTTGTACATAGACTTTAGTTTGTTTACAATATTCACACTATCGGCTTTGTTCCATTGGATATTCTCGCCCGGGTGAATTGCCCATACAAAATCCACTTTGTTGGCCTTGGCTGCAGCTACGTACTGTTTTATCTTTTCGGCCTGGTCGGCAGGGTAGTTCTCGCGCCACTGCCCACGGTGATATACATCGTCTTTGGGGCCATAGATATAAATGTTCATCTTCTGGCGGCCGAAGAACTCAAAAAGGCTCATACGGTTGGCCTCACTATAGGGGTTGCCATAGTAGCCCTCTACAAGACCACGATGAACAACACTGGGGTAGTCGGTTATTGTAACCTCCATCACCTGCGGCTGCGATGCCAACTGTATGAACGTCTGCACGCCATAGAAGGTGCCCGCCCCATCGTTACCGGCAATAACAACCTTGTCGGCGGTTACGGAAAGATAGTAGCCTTCGGCCTTTTGGGGAATAAGCGCCTCGTAATCGGCCACGGCAGCATCACCACGCTCGCCCATCACAACCTGCAGCGCACCATCGGTGGCAAAATTCTTCTTAAAAAGAACCACAGCATCGGCATCAGCCTCGCCCACAAGGGCGTAAGCAACATCATTTGTAAAAGCCACAGCATCACCCCAAGAGACATTTTGCGGTGTTGGGGAAACGGTTACCTTTTGTGCACACAAGGGTTGTGCCGCAAACGCACACACAAGAAGCAACAACAGATAATGAAGAAATCTTTTCATATTAAAAGTATCATATTTAGTTTAATTCAGCTAATATACGGAAAAAGAATATCTTTTTAAATTGCCAGAAATATTTTTATTAAAATTTGCCGTTTTTATATGAAATACGTGCATTTATTATAACTTTACCACAAATTAGCTAATATCAAACAAATCATAATATGAAAAAGTATTTACTACTGCTCCTATGCATTATTGCAGGGCAAGCGACTATGCACGCACAGGGATTCCCCGAAGTGAGCAACGACGAAAGTACCAAATGGTACCTCATTCAGTTTATGAACGGAGGCAAGGCTTTTACCGCATCGACAAGCGGCAGCGAGATAGCCGTTGCCGCAGCCACAGGAGCCGACGAGCAGCTGTGGAAGATAACAGGCGACGAAACAAGCGGATATTCTTTCACAAACAAAAAGGGCTACACGCTCTATGTAAATTCTGCTGCACTGAACCAAAAGGTTTGTGCTGCAACCAATGCATCGGCAGGTGTAAAGACTTTCAAAATAAGCCCAACAGGCTACAGCACATATGCAGGCAGTTACGAGATACAACCTACAAGCAACACAAGCATTTCGATGAACCTGTGGGGCGGCCCCAACGATAACCGCGGCGTGGGCCTGTGGAACAGCAACAACGACCCCAACAACCCCGTTAAGTTTGTAGATGCCGACATCTTCGAGGCACTTGGCAAAATATCTATAATCCCCTACCCTGCCGAACTCACCGTGGGGAGCGGGAAACTTGCGGTATCATCGCTCAACGCCATTACATATACAAGCGACGATGTTCAAAAGTATGCCGAAGAGTTTGCCTCTATGCTTGCAAAGACATCGGGCAACACGCTCACAGTAAAGGAGAGCGGTGCCGAGGCGGCCGCAGGCGAAATATGGCTTGCCGTTGACGAAAACTTGCCTGCCGAGGGATATACTCTCAACGTAAATGCAAACGGAATAGAGATAAAGGCTGCCACAAAAGCCGGTTTCTTCTATGCCATACAAACATTGAAGCAGTTGCTTCCGCGCGACCTTTTCGGCAGCACACTCAACAGCGAGGCCGATTGGGAGATTCCTTGCGTGGCAATCGTCGACCAACCGCAGTTCGGCCACCGCGGATTTATGATGGACGTGGCACGCCACTTCTTCGACAAAGATGAAGTAAAAAAGGTGCTCGACATTATGGCGCTCTACAAGATGAACCGCCTGCACTGGCACCTCACCGACGACCAGGGCTGGCGCATTGAGATACCCGAATATCCATTGCTCACCGAGATTGGTGCAGTGCGTTCGGGCTCGTTCACAAGCCCCGGCGACGGCAGCAAGTTCTTCGACGACACAGAGTATGGTCGCGGGATGTATTTCACCCAGGATGACCTACGCGAAATTGTTGCCTACGCTGCCGAGCGCAACATAGAGATAATGCCCGAGATTGACCTCCCCGGCCATATGGTGGCAGCAGTGACATCGTACCCCGAACTCAGTTGCGACCCCACCAAGGAGTATTCCGTACGAATAGATGGTGGCATCTCGCAAGATGTTCTCAACATCGGCAAAGACGAAACAATCGACTTCCTCAAATGCGTGCTCGACAATGTGGCAAACATATTCCCCTTCCCATACATACACATTGGCGGCGACGAGTGCCCCACCAACCAATGGCAGACAAACGAAGACTGCTTGCGCCGCGTACAAGAAGAGGGGCTTGCCGGTGTGCACGAGCTGCAGTCGTGGCTTGTCGAAGAGCTTGGCACATACCTCAAAGAGAAACACGGCAAGGACATCGTTGTATGGGACGAATTGCTTGCACACTGGACAAGCGACAACGCTGTGAAGCCCGTTATAATGGCTTGGAATAACCTTAATTTAACAGCCACAGCTGCAGACAAAGGGTTCAAGAGCATTGCAACACCATACTCACACGTGTATATCGACTTTATGCAGGTGGGCCCCGACAAGACAATCATTGACGAGCCATACTATGGCGGCTGGAGCGAGACAAATACCAACACATTGGAGGAGGCCTACTCGCTGAATCCCGCAGGCTCGCTTGGCGGGCGCGAGGAGTTCTGCCTTGGCGTACAGTGTAACCTGTGGGCAGAGACACTCAACGACAACACCGAGCTTGAATACCAGTTGCTGCCACGTATGATTGCAGTAGCCGAAACAGGGTGGCTCCCCAGTAGCAAGAAGGAGTGGGGCGGCTTCTATCGTCGCCTGCAGAGCCACGACGAGATTCTCGACCTGCTTGGCTACACATACGCAAAGCACTATATTGAACCCAAGGAGTACAGCGACGTGGAAAAAGCGATTATGGAGGCCGAGGAGCTTCTTGAAAACAGCATAAACGGCGTGGGCTACCCCGAAGCGGAATACCGCGAGAGGCTAAGCACTGCACTCCATAATATTGAAGGCGACGACATAACAGAACTGACAGCCGCCATCGAAGCCTTCAAAAATGCACCCATCAAACAGCCCGAGGAGGGAAAGACCTACCAGATTGTTTCGGCATCTACATATTACAAACGCCAATACGAAGGCTCCACAATGTACCAAAGCAGCAACGGAGTGCGTTTCCACTACACCCCGCAGGTGGAGCCTGAGGAGCTATGGCAGTTCGAGGCAGCCGATGGTGGTTACATAATGAAGAACCTCTACAGCGGCAAGGCAATAACCTTGGGTGGCTACAACACCGTGGTTACAACAGGCGACAACGGAACACCCGTAAGAATAGACAAGGCAACCATAGCCTCGCGCGATGTGACATTTGTTCCCGGCGCTGTAACTATCTCGGCTGTTGATGGCTACGATGCAGCTATGACGGGCAGCGTAAAACGATTGAGCGCAGAACCGTCGGGCGATGTTTATGCAAAGGACGAGGCCGCACTCTGCTACAACGGCACCTGGAAGTTCGTTGAGGTAACCGACTTCACAGAACAGCTCGCAGGCCTTATAAACAAGTGCCGGATAACAATTTACACAGCAAAGCCCGGCAAGGTGGGACAACCCACCGAGGAGGCTCTCGATTACCTTCAGAAGGAGATTATAGAACCCGCCAACAAGATATTCGAGGCTGGCGCAGCTACCGAGGAGCAGTACAACGCATTCGTGGTACTCTACCACCAATTTATGATGATGCCGCGCACAACACTTGCCGAAACTATCGACACCGGTGTCTATTACTACATACGCAACGCATACTTCACCGACAAATACGCAGCATACAGCAACAACCGTGTGGAGCCAAAGGCAAAGGGCACAGCCGACAGTTTCCTATGGAGCTTTGTGAAGAACAGCGACGGCACGGTATATATTTACAACAAAGCTAACGGAAAGGCTGCCTACATCGACAGCGATGCCATTGACCAGACCATCAAGGTGGGCAATGAGTATGCCTGGACACTGAAAGAGACAACCACCGACACAGGCAGCAAAGGCATTGCCATTGTTGCAGGCGACGGCGAGCACGGCTGGTACACCAACCCGAGCGCTTGGAGCTATCTGCTCACAAAGCCCTATACTTGGGGTGCAAGCGTGTGGACATTGGAGAAATCGACAGTGGAGGTTGAAACAGGTATCGAAGATATAAGAGATAATGTAGAACTCAAAGGTATATTCGACCTGCAGGGCCGCAAGGTTGAGCATCCCGCAAAGGGTATTTACATTATCGACGGCAACAAAGTGCTGGTAAAATAATAGTGCCAATATATGCAACGAGACAATAAAGCATTTGCAATGCTGACCTTGCTGTTTCTGTTGCCTGCAATATTGCTTGCACAGGAGAGTGATGCACGCGGGAGATACTTCTATAAAAAGGAGTATATCCCCGCAGAACTCCCCCGTTTTGCCGACAGCCGCCACCTGTTGCCAAGCCCGGTGTGGGACGAGAACCCGCAATGGGTGGAACTCTACTGGAAGGCTTGGGAGATTGCATTCTCAAATTTAAGGCAACCACCCAAAGGCTCGCCCTTGGTGGCCAATTGGATTGACGAAGGGCTCTCGCCACAAGTATTCCAGTGGGACACACATTTTATGGTTATGTTCGGGCGCTATGCGGCACACATTTTCCCATTCATAGAGTCGCACGACAATTTCTATGCGCGGCAGCACGACGACGGAATGATATGCCGCATACTCAACGAGGCCGACGGTGTTGACCACCACTGGGGGCTGGGTGCCAACTATGCAAGAACCATAAACCCACCCCTTTTCAGCTGGGCCGAAATGGAGTACTTCCGGTTCACAAAAGACACAGCACGCCTGGCGCAGATAATCACACCCATTGAAAAGTATGTTGCCTGGGTTGAAAAGAATCGCAGAGCCACAGGCACGCAGCACAACCTCTACTGGTCCAACGGGCAAGCCAGCGGAATGGACAACACACCGCGCGACGTAGGCCGCCCCGCACCCGACGGAGACATACACTCGGCCACGGATGCAATGGGATGGATTGATATGTCGTCGCAAATAAAGATGTGCTACGACAATCTTGCCGAGATTTGCACCATATTAGGAAGGAAGAGAGAAGCAAAAGAGTATCGAAAGAGAGCCTCATCGCTTGCCAAGCGCATAAACCGTTATATGTGGGACAAGGAGAGCGGGTTGTACTACGATGTAGACACCGCATCGGTGCGCACAAAGTGGATTACAACAGCTACCTTTTGGCCCATACTCGCAGGCATATCATCACCCGGGCAGACTGCACGCCTTGTTTCGGCAATCAAGAACGAAGAGCTCTTCTGGCGGCCCCTGCCCCTGCCATCGCTTGCAGCCAATCAGCCACATTACGATGCACGCGGCCGCTACTGGAGAGGCGGTGTGTGGGCTCCAACCACTTATATGACGGTAAAGGGGTTGCAAAACAGCGGTTACGAAGAACTTGCATCCACCATTGCCGCAAAGAATATGGCGGTTATGTACAAGGTCTATGAATCCACAGGCACCATATGGGAGCTCTACTCACCCGAAATGCCTATACCCGCCACCGATGCCACAGGCGTGCAAACGGTGAAGCCCGATTTCGTGGGCTGGAGCGGCCTCATTCCCATATCAATGTTCATTGAGAATATCATAGGAATAAATGCCGATGCCACCACCGGCAAGGTTGTGTGGCGCAGCACCTGCGAGAAACGTCACGGAATCGAGGGGCTCAGATTCGGCGATGTGGTGACATCGCTCATACGGGAGGGAAACCGCGTTTCGGTGGAATCGAGCGGAGAATACACCCTTATACTCAACGGCAGGAAGCACAAGATTTCAAAAGGCAGACAGACGATTGAGCTATAAAGGTTTGCATTTCAAATAACAACACAAAAAAAGGTTCACTCAATTGAGTGAACCTTTTTTTAACCTTTTCAGGCGTAGATTATCTACGCAAGCCAAGTTTTGCAACGATTGCACGGTAGCGATTGATATCGCGGTCCTTCAAGTAGTTGAGGAGCGCACGACGCTTACCTACCAACATTGTCAAGGCTCTCTGTGTACTATAATCTTTACGGTTAGCCTTGAGGTGCTCCGTCAAATGGGCGATACGGTATGAGAACAATGCTATCTGGCTCTCTGCAGAACCGGTATCAGTGTTAGACGTTCCGTATGTACCAAAGATTTCTTGTTTTTTAGCTGAATCCAAATACATAGATTTGTGTTTTTAGATGATTAAAAATTTTATTAGCGGGTGCAAAGATACAGCTATTTTTTGGAACAACAAGCCTTTTGCAAAGAAAAATTCACAACGCAAGCATACACAAGCCCGTGGACAAAGAGGAAACAGGCACAAAACACAATCTTTTTCTATTTTCAAAACAGCTTATCGGGTATTTATTCGTTTTTTCCACTGTTTTGTAGTAACTTTGCACCCTAATAATGTATATAAATATCTTACAATAATGCAGAATATTCGTAACATAGCCATTATTGCACACGTCGACCACGGAAAAACCACTTTGGTGGATAAGATGATGCTTGCAGGCAACCTGCTTAAGGAACAGGACAACGACAACCTCACACTCGACAACAACGACCTTGAGAGAGAGAGAGGTATAACCATTCTATCGAAGAACGTATCAATACAATATAAGGGAACAAAAATCAACATTATCGACACCCCGGGACACAGCGACTTTGGCGGCGAGGTGGAGCGCGTGCTCAATATGGCCGATGGTTGCATACTACTGGTGGATGCTTTTGAGGGCCCTATGCCCCAAACACGTTTTGTGTTGCAAAAGGCGTTGCAGATTGGTTTGAAACCTATTGTTGTTGTAAACAAGGTGGACAAGCCCAACTGCCGCCCCGACGAGGTGCACGAAATGGTGTTCGACCTTATGTTCTCGCTCGATGCCACCGAGGAGCAGCTGGACTTCCCCGTGATATTCGGTTCGGCAAAAAACAACTGGATGAGCACCGACTGGCGCAAACCCACAAACGACATCACCCCGCTACTCGATGCAATCCTTGAGCACATACCCGCCCCCGAGCACTTGGAGGGTACACCGCAAATGCTCATCACATCGCTCGACTATTCACCCTACACAGGCCGCATAGCCATAGGCCGCGTGCACCGCGGCACACTCACCGAGAACGCCAACATCACACTTGTGAGCCGCAACGGCGAGCAGACCAAAATGAAAATCAAGGAACTGCACACATTCGAGGGGCTCGGCCGTAAAAAGACCGATGCCGTGAGCTCGGGCGACATCTGCGCCATCGTGGGCCTCGACAAGTTCGAAATTGGCGACACCGTGTGCGATTTTGAGAACCCCGAAGCATTGCCACCCATCGCCATCGACGAACCCACAATGAGTATGCTGTTCACCATAAACGACTCGCCGTTCTTTGGCAAGGAGGGCAAGTTCGTCACATCGCGCCACATACAGGAGCGCTTGGAAAAGGAGCTCGACAAGAACCTTGCCCTTCGCGTGAAGAAGGACCCCGAGGAGGATGCCTGGACCGTGTTCGGCCGTGGTGTGCTCCACCTGTCGGTACTCATTGAAACTATGCGCCGCGAAGGATACGAGTTGCAAGTGGGGCAGCCGCAGGTGATTTACAAAGAGATAGACGGTGTGCGTTGCGAGCCCATTGAGGAGCTCACAATAAACGTGCCCACCGACTATTCAAGCAAAATGATTGATATGATTACCCGCCGCAAAGGCGAAATGCTCTCAATGGAGGCACAGGGCGACCGTGTGAACATTGAGTTCAACGTACCCTCGCGCGGCATCATCGGCCTTCGCACCAATGTTCTCACAGCATCGGCAGGCGAGGCTATTATGGCACACCGCTTCAAGGAGTACCAGCCATACAAGGGCGACATAGAGCGCCGCACCAACGGCTCTATGGTGGCAATGGAGAGCGGAACAGCCTTTGCGTACGCCATCGACAAGCTGCAAGACCGCGGCCGTTTCTTCATAAACCCGCAAGAGGAGGTATATGCAGGCCAGGTTGTGGGCGAGCACATCCACGAAAACGATCTTGTGATAAACGTAACCAAGAGCAAGAAACTCACCAATATGCGCGCCAGCGGAAGCGACGACAAGGCACGCATCGTACCCCCGATAATATTCTCGCTCGAAGAGGCATTGGAATACATAAAGGAGGATGAGTATCTGGAGGTTACTCCTAAATCAATGCGTATGCGCAAGATAATACTCGACGAGCTCGAGCGCAAACGCGCCAACAAACAATAACAGACGATGAAGAAGCTACTGTTTTTCGCACTCACACTGCTGCTTGCAGCATCCTGCAAAGAGGCACCACGCTACACCATTACCGGCAACACCGGCAAAGGGGGCGACACGATCTACCTGTTCGGGCTCGACAGCCGATACGAAAAAATAGAGAAGATTGCTTGCGACAAGCAGGGCACATTCACCCATACCGTAAAGACCGACACCATAGCACCGCTTGGGCTTGTTATGCCAAGCGGTGAACTCATAACCCTGTTTGCCGAGCCAAATGTGGAGGCACAACTGCTGCCGGACAGCATAAAGGGCGAGGGCTGGATAGTAAAAGGTGGCAGGGAGCAGGCGCTGTACGACAGCATTGCCGGCATCATAGCAAAGGCAGGGAGCAACTCGCAGAAACAGGTACACATAGAGGCATTCACCCGCTCGCACCCTATGAGCAACGTGAACGTGGAGATAATACGCCGCTTTATGGTGGATGTTCCGCAACCCAACAACAACTTCATACTGAGCCGCATAAGAAACCTTGGCGGCACATTGCAGGACCACGAATTCTTCACCGAAATGCAAGAGCGCACAGACAGCAGAAACAGCAACATCATATACAAGATGCTGCCCTCGTTCAGCTACACCACCGCCGACGGCAAAAAGGTTACGCAAAAGAGATACAGGGAGAAAATGCTCATTGTAAACTTTTGGGCAGCGTGGGACTCGCTGTCACGCAAGCAGATGAAGGAGATAAGCAGGCAGTTTGCCGGCTGCGACACAAGCAGAATGAGTATGTTGAACATATCGCTCGACTACGACACCGCACTATGGAGAAGCAGCATTACCCGGGACAGCATAGCAGGCGACAATGTGTGCGACGGCAAGGCGTGGTATAACGACACGGCAAAGCGTTTCAACATATCGAGCCTCCCGTTCACGCTCATTGCAAGCCCGTACCAGCGTATCGACCTCTTCGGCCTCACAGCCGACCAATTCACAAACGTGACCGACTCCCTTTCCAAAAAATATTTCAAAGAAAAGGATAATAAACTGAAAAGAAACAGCCCTAAACGCAGATAGAGCTATGTTGGTTAAGGTTTTTGCGGCAGCCCTTCAAGGAATAGATGCCATACAGGTGACCATTGAGGTAAATGCCCTGCGAGGAATAAAGTTTTTCCTTGTGGGCCTGCCCGACAATGCTGTGAAGGAGAGCCACGAACGCATAAACTCGGCATTCCAATACAACGGGCTGCGCTTCCCCGGCAAGCAGATTATTGTGAATATGGCACCCGCCGACATACGCAAGGAGGGCTCGGCATACGACCTGCCCATTGCCATAGGAATACTTGCTGCCGACGAAAAGATATCAACCGAAAAACTCGATAAATACCTCATAATGGGCGAGCTTGGGCTCGACGGCGGACTTATGCCCATAAAAGGCACCCTGCCCATTGCCATCAAGGCCAAGGAGCTTGGGTATAATGGTATAATAATACCCACAGGCAACGCAGCCGAGGCCGCCGTTGTAAACGGATTGGAGGTGTTCGCAGCCGACAACCTTATGCAGGTAATACGTTTCCTCAATGGCGAGGAGGAGATAACACCATACACCCTTGACAGCAGGGAAGATTTCTATTCAAAGCAGAGCACGTTCCCCTTCGACTTTAGCGAAGTACGCGGACAGGAGAGCGTGAAACGCGCATTCGAGGTGGCAGCGGCAGGCGGTCATAACCTGCTTATGATAGGCCCCCCGGGAAGCGGAAAATCGATGATGGCAAAACGCCTGCCCTCGATACTGCCGCCAATGAGCATAAACGAAAGCCTCGAAACCACCAAGATACACTCCGTGAGCGGCCAACTCAAAGGAGGAGCATCGCTCATCACGCAACGCCCCTTCCGCAGCCCACACCACACAATATCCTCCGTGGCCCTTGTGGGCGGTGGCGGCAACCCCAAGCCCGGCGAGATATCGCTGGCCCATAATGGTGTACTGTTCCTCGACGAGCTGCCCGAATTCAACCGCACCGTGCTCGAAGTTATGCGTCAGCCCTTAGAGGACCGCAAGATATGCGTGGCACGCGCCAATTACAAGGTGGAGTACCCCGCAAGCGTAATGTTCGTGGCTAGTATGAACCCCTGCCCCTGCGGCTACTACAACCACCCTACCAAGGCTTGCGTGTGCACCCCTGCCCAAATACAGCGATATATGGGTAAAATTTCAGGGCCGTTGCTCGACCGCATCGACCTGCAGATAGAGATTGTACCCGTGCCGTTCGAGAAAATTTCCGATGCACGCCCCGGTGAGCCCAGCGCTGCCATACGTGAGCGCGTGATAGCCGCCCGCAAAGTGCAGGAGGAGCGTTTCGCCCAAGAAGATGGCATCTACTGCAACGCACAAATGACACCCTCGCTCATTGCAAAATACGCAACACTCGACGATCAGAGCCTCACTATGCTGAAAACCGCAATGGCACGCCTCAACCTCTCGGCCCGAGCCTACGACCGTATTCTCAAGGTAGCACGCACCATTGCCGACCTCGATGCAAGTTCTAACATACAAAGCCACCACATAGCCGAGGCCATAGGCTACCGCAACCTCGACAGGGAGAGCTGGGGCGAGTGATTTCACATCAATACCGGATGGTGCAGCATTACCGCTTGCACAATTTTGCAATATTCATATAATTTTGTAATTTTGCAAACGCTTTCTCGTTGAAAAACAAAATCATATGCAACACACTATCAAAAAAATAATAACCTGCATTTTTTTATGCATCCTCGTCTGTGGCGTGCAATCCCAAACGCAGCAGGGATACATTAAAACCATAGGCCGCAAGGACAAGAAAGGCGAGCCGCTTGGCAACGTATCTATCCGCCTAAAAGGCGGGCACAACGCCGTGCTCAGCAACAGCAACGGAAAATTCGCATTGGTGATGCACGGCAAGAAGGTGGGCGACTCCTACTCACTGCAGCAGGTGAGAAAGAGCGGCTACCAGTTGAACGATGCCGGTGTCATAGGGCGCAACTTCGCCTACTCCGACAAGGTGCCCCATACCATCGTTATGGTATCCACCGCACAGTTACAAAAGGACAAACAACGCATAGAGAGCAATGCCTACCGCGTAGCCGAAAAGAATTACGAAGAGAAGGTGGCCCTGCTGGAAAAACAGGTGAACGACAGCAGCATCACAATGAAGAGATATGAGGAGGAGTTGCTGTCGCTGCAGGAGAGCTTCGAAAAGTACCAGTTGATGATAGACGGCCTTGCCGACCACTATGCACATACCGACTACGACGACCTCACCGACAAGGAGCGCGAGATAAACATATGCATAGAGGAGGGCAACCTTGAGCGTGCCGACTCGCTCATACACCAGTTGTTCAACCCTGTGGATATTCTAAAGCGCAACAAGGAGGCCATAGTGCAGATTGAGCAACAGTTGTCGCAGGCCAATGCCCTCATTGCAAGTGCCAATGCCGAGATGGCCAAGGTGCTGAAACAGCAGAAAAAGGAGGCCGAGTATCTCTATAACCTATACACCATTGCGCTTGCCAAATTCGATAACGAGAAGGCCAAGTTCTACATAGAAACCCGCGCCGAGCTCGACTCCACGGTTGCCGAATGGCAGTTCGATGCCGCCTACTACCTGCACAAGCAGAACCAATTCAAGGCCGCCAAACACTATTACACAAGGTCGCTCAATGCCAGCCGTGCCCTTGCAAAGGAGAACCCGCAGGCCAACGAACAGGGCATAGCATCCACCCTCAACAACCTCGCAAGCCTCTATGTGGACACACAGCAACACAACGACGGCGAGGCTGCCTACAAAGAGACTTTGGAGATATACCGCCGCCTTGCCCAAGAAGAGCCCGAGCTGCACGAGCCCGACGTAGCACTTATCCTCAACAACCTGGCACTGCTCTACATTGAGACAATGAGATACAGCGAGGCCGAGAATATGTGCAAAGAGGCATTGGAGATACGCCGAAGGCTTGCCACCGCAGATGCGCAATTATACGAGCCCTTTGTGGCAAACACACTCAACAACCTGGCACTGCTCTACTCCAACACACAACGCTACGACGAGAGTGAGCAGACCTACAAGGAGGCACTGCAAATATACCGTCGCCACGCCGAGAGCAACCCGCAGCAATACGAGCCCTATGTAGCTGTAACGCTCAACGCACTTGCCATCCTCTACTACAACACTATGCGTTTTGAAGAGAGCGAACAGATGTGCAAAGAGACACAGAACATACGCACCAAGTTCAACGACAAAAGCTCGCAAAGCAACGACCCCAATGTGGCCACCACGCTCAACAACCTTGCCACCTTCTACTACAACACCCACCGCTACAAGGAGAGCGAGGCTATGTACAAAGAGGCACAGGCAATATACAGGCACCTGGCCAAAGAGAACCCGCAGGTGTATGAGCCATACATAGCAATGACACTGAACAACCTGGGAGGCGTATATTCCGACACCAGACGTTTCGAAGAGAGTGAGAAGGCCTACAAAGAGGCCCTCGAGATGCGTAAAAGATTCGTTCTCGACGATTCACTGGCCTACTGGCCCGACGTGGCGCGCACGCTCAACAACATAGCATCGCTATACTTCGACACCAGACGATACAAAGAGAGCACCGAAACATACAAGGAGGCGCTGGAGATACGCAGGAAGTTAGTAAGGGAGAACCCGCAGGCCTATCGCCCGGATGTGGCAATGACACTCAACAACCTCACCAACCTGTACCACGCCACCAAGCAATATACCGAGAGCGAGAACAGCGGCAAAGAGGCACTCCAGATATATTACGAGCTTGCCAAAGAGAACCCGCAGCTGCACGAGCCCGCTGTGGCCTTCACGCTCAACAACCTGGCATCCATCTACTACCGCACCGCCAAATTTGCCGAGGCCGAAGAAAAATTCAAGGAGGCAATTGTCGTGTACAAGAAACTTGCCGCGGCCGATGCACAAAAGTACAATGCCGACGTTGCACGCACGGTGAGCAACCTGGCATCGCTCTACTCCGACACGAAACGATATGCCGAAAGCGAAGCGCTCTACCGCGAAGCATTGGAGATGCGCCAAAAGCTCGCCGCCGAAAAGCCCGACCTCTACGAGCAGTCTGTGGCCATCACACACTACAATATGGGCCTGCTGTTCCTGCGCAGCCAGCAGTACAAGAAAGGCATAGTAGCATTCGAAGGTGCCTTTGGGCTCTACAGTAAGCTCGCCGCCAAGGAGCCGCTTTTGCAGCAGCACTACACCAACTCGCTTAAATGGCTGGTGCAGCTATACAAGAACGAGGAGGAGATTACAAAGGGATACGATGCCTATGAGGAGTATATGCCCATCATAAAGCAGAACTTCGAAAAGCACCCCGAACTATACAAAACCGAGTACATAAAGGCGCTTGGCTACCACACATCGCAATGCCTCATTATGGACCAGTTTGCAAAGGCCGAGCAATACGCACGCCTGGAGGCCGAGATAAACCCCGGTAATCTGCAGATATACCGCGACCTTGCAATAAGCCTCATACTGCAAGAGCGCTATGCCGAGGCCGAGGAGATATATATCACCTACAGGCCCCGCCTGAAGGAGGAGTTCAAAGCCGACCTCAAGAAATACAAGAAACTTAAGAAAATAACCAAGACACATAAGAACGGATTACGAAGAATAAACCTTATACTCAATGACTGACACTAAAGAGAAATACAAGTATTACGCATTTATTTCGTACAACTCAAAAGATACGAAATGGGGGAAAACCATACAGCGCAAGCTCGAGGGCTACCGCCTGCCCGCCAAGCTGTGTGCGCAGCACGGCTGGGAGCGTAACCCCATAAAACCGGTATTCTTTGCACCCACCGACATACAGCCCGGAGGGCTCACCGTGGAGTTGCAGGAGCGTTTGCGTGCATCGCGCCACCTTATTGTGATATGTTCGCCCAACTCGGCAAAGTCGGAATGGGTGGGTAAGGAGATTGAATACTTCCACTCGCTTGGCCGCACCAAGAACATACACTTTTTCATTGTCGATGGCGAGCCACACAGCGGTAACCCCAAGACCGAGTGTTTCAACCCCATAATAGACAAACTTGGCATCCCCGAGATTCTTGGTGCCAACATACACGAGAAGAATGTAAGCAGCTGGCCCTGGATAAGGAAAGAGCGTGCCTATGTGCAGCTCATAACCAAGTTGCTCGACATTGAGTTCGACGCTATATGGCAGCGCCACAAACGACAGATGGCCGAGCTTTTCGGTATGTGGGTGGTGGGAATAGGCGTTATCATATCGATACTCCTCCTCGAGTGGTATTCGAGCCAGCCCGTGGACATAGAGGTGAAACTGAGCGAGGCCTCGTACATAAACAACGAACTGCCACCGCTAAAGGATGCCGTAGTTACAATATCGCTCGACAACGAAACCAAGAGCGACACCATTAAATCCATCACCCACGGCACTATGTTCAAGAACATACCGGCCAAGTTCATCGGGCAGGAGGTTAGGTTCACGGTGAAGTGCGACGATTTCCACGACACAGATACCACCCTGGTGCTTTCAGAGCTAAACACAATAGAGATACACCGCAATGCAGAGGTATATGGCAACATCCATTTCCGCCTATGGGATGTAAAGAATGAGTGCCCCCTTGCCAACACCGCAATAAGCATCGATGGCACCGAGGCCGTGTCGGACGAAGAGGGCAACGTGGCGCTGTTTATGCCTATAGAAAAGCAGAAGGAGCACTACACCATAACCACGCCATTGAGCAACGACATATATACCATATATATGCCTTGCGGCGACTACAATGCAATACTCATAGAATAACCTTGCAACACCTATGAGAAGAACAATACTATTCACACTGCTTGCCCTGCTGCTTGCCGCGCCCCCCTGCCGCGCACAGCACGAACAGCGCGGACTGGTGAGAACCATTGGCCGCCCCAACAGCCCCGGAACACCCATTGCAAACGTCACCATACGGGTGCAAGGGCTGTTCAACGCCGTTATGACCTCAAAGGATGGAGTATTCAGCATATCGGCACCCGACAAAAGCGACGGCGATGCACTTGTTCTGCAGAGCATCAGAAAGAACGGCTACGAGCTGAAGGACAAAAGCCTTATAGGGCGCGAACTGGTGTTTTCGTCGCAAGTACCCATTGAGATAATAATGGTGGACCTCAAACAGCTCGAGGCCGACAAGCAGCGCATCGAGGACAACGCCTACCGTGTGGCCGAGGAGAACTACCAAAAGAGGCTCAAGGAGCTGGAGCAGCAGATGAAGGAGAGGCAGGTGACCACCGACCAGTACCGCAGAGAGATAAGCGCCCTGCAGAACAACTACGAAAAATATCTGTCGCTCATTGGAGATATGGCCGAGCGTTACGCACGTGCCGACTACGACGAGATGGACTCGATAGACCGGGAAATAAACATAAGTATCGAGAGCGGCGACCTTGAACGTGCCGACTCGCTCATACACACGGTATTCAACCCCGAAACGGTGCTCCAGCGCAACCGCGCCGCCAAAGAGGAGATAAGGAAGCGAATAGAGTTCGCCCAAAAGGTGATAGACAAGGCCAATGCCGACAAAGAGGCCATACGCCGCGACACCGAGTATGCCGAGCGCGTTGCGGTGCTCAGCGAGAAACTCGCAGCCGAATATTGCGCCATAGAGGATTGGGAGAAGGCCGGGGAGAGCCTCAACACCTCGTTGGAGATAAGAAGACTGCTCCACGGCGACGACGACAAGCGCGTAAAAGATATTTTAGAGAAGATATCGGAAATAGACAAAAACAAGAGCGCCCTGTAGATTTTATTTGTAATTTTGCAGCGTTTCACTAAAGAGAGAGTTATGCAGGAGATAAAAAGCATATGCGTGTATTGTGCCTCGAGCAGCAAGGTAGATGCCTGCTACTCCGATGCCGCATACACACTTGGCACCATCATAGGCAGGGAGGGTATGAGCCTCATCACCGGCGGCGGTTGCCAAGGCCTTATGCGCAGTGTGGAGGATGGCACGCTCGATAGCGGCGGCAAGGCCATTGGGGTAATCCCGAAATTTATGGTGGAACAGGAGTGGCACCACAAGGGGTTGAGCGAGCTGCGCATAACCAAGGATATGCACGAGCGCAAGCAGACTATGGCAGCCCTTTCCGATGCCGTGATAGCTCTGCCCGGCGGCTGCGGCACTATGGAGGAGCTATGTGAGATTATCACCTGGAAACAGTTGGGGCTTTACTTCAACCCCATTGTCATACTAAACATAAACGGCTACTACGACCACCTCATAAAGCAGCTGGAGCACGCCATAGAGGAGCACTTTATGGGCAAGATTCACGGTGAAATATGGCAAGTGGCCACCACCCCCGCCCGGGCCATACAGTTGGTTAAGGAGACACCCCGCTGGAACTGCGAGGTGCGTAAATATGCAGCACTATGACAGCAGCAGAGGCCATTCCGTATAATCTACTGAGCGACAACGCCATAATGTCGCTCTTTGTGCTGAACCTCGTGGGTATGGCGTATGTTTTTCTAATGAACGGCAGCAGCATTGTAGAGCGTGCCAAAAGTATGTTCTACCACGGCAAGCAGTCGAACCCCTACAACGACCGCACACACATAACCAAGCTATGCAACCTGCTGCTATACCTGCAAACCACATTCTATTGCAGCATCATAGCCTTTGGCGGCATACAATACACCACCACATTTACGCGGGGAACCATCCCACACATAATATTGGCAGCCTTGTGCCTGCTCGTCGCAGCATCTCTGATTGTAAAACGAGTGTTGTACCACATTTGCAACATCACACTCTTCTCCGCAGCCATAGCCCGCGAGTGGAACGAATCATATTTTTTTACAATAAAGCTCGCGGGATTCATTCTGCTACCCCTTGCAATATGCGTAATATTTGTGAAAGGATTCTCCATAACCTATTATACAATATATTTGATTTTTGCTACGCTGCTATATGCCATTGTGGTTATTTGCAGCGCCAAAAAAATCATTTTCAAGAAAAAATGCATCGGTTTGGATATTTTTTTATATCTTTGCGCACTTGAATTTTTGCCTATGGCAATTCTGTGGAGAGCAATCCACGTTATAAATGCATTTTTAACAACAAAAATTTAGGACATTGAAAGTAAGCAAGATTTTGGTTTCGCAGCCGAAACCGGCAACAGGGAAATCACCGTATTTTGATATTGCGGCAAAGCACAATGTGCAAATAGATTTTTGCTCCTTTATAAAAGTAGAGGGTGTAACAGCCAAGGAGTTCAGACAGCAAAAGGTATCCATCCCCGGGCACACAGCCATAGTATTTCTATCGCGTCACGCAATAGACCACTTCTTCACATTGTGCAAGGAGTTGCGCGTCACCATCCCCGACGATATGAAATATTTCTGCCTGTCTGAAACCATTTCGCTCTACATACAAAAATATGTTCAGTACCGCAAGCGCAAGGTATTCTACGGCAACGGTCACATAAACGACCTGGAGCCCCTCTTTGTGAAGCACAAGACCGAGAAGTACTTTGTACCTATGTCCAACGTGCACAACAGCGAGCTCAACCACATATTCAACACACACGGCATTGCTCACTCGCAGGCCGAGATATACCGCACCGTGAGCACCGAGATAGCTGCCGACTACATAAAGTCGTACGATATGCTCATCTTCTTCAGCCCCCACGGACTGGATTCCTTGAGAAAGAACGTTCCCGACTACGTGCAGGGTGAGCAGAAGATTGCCTGCTTTGGCAACGTCACAGCCGACTGCATACGCAACATCGGTTTGCGCCTGGACCTTGAGGCACCCACTGCCACACTGACCAATATGCCCGCAGCGCTCGACGACTACCTCACAAAGAACAACGCATAAGAGCAACAACATAAAAAAAGCCTGTCTTTCACCCTGTTTAGACAGGCTTTTTTTGTATCTTCGCACCACACACCATCAACACCCCACACAACAATGCGCGAAAACGGATTCCCACTAAGAGAGCACCTCAAGAGCAAAAGCATCATAGATGCACTCTATGCAACAGGTGCATCGGCCACAGCCTTCCCACTGCGCGCAGTGTTTATGGAGCTGCCGGCACAGAGCAGCCACCCCACGGCCGCCATACTCATAAGTGTGGCAAAAAGACGATTTCGCCACGCCGTGGACCGCAACCTTGTAAAGCGCCGCATACGCGAAGCCTACCGCCTTAACAAGCAGCCGTTCATCGCAGAACTTGCAAAGCAAAACAAAAAGATGGCAGTAGCCATTATATACATAGACACCAGGCACAACAGCACCGAATTCCTTAAAAAGAAGATGAGCAAGTTGCTTGCCTCCATCATAGAAAAGAACAACAAACAATGCGAGGGCTCATTATAAAAATACTCATACTGCCCATACGCTTCTACCAAAAGTGTATATCGCCCCTCACACCCCCGTCTTGCCGTTTCACACCCACCTGTTCGCAATACGCAGTGGAGGCCATAACCAAGCACGGCCCCATAAAAGGGCTCTACCTTGCTGTGCGCCGCCTGCTGCGCTGTCACCCGTGGGGAGGCTCAGGATACGACCCTGTACCATAATGCTCATAGACCTTCACACACACCACACGACTCGGGAGCCGCACATCACAAGCATTATAAGCAGCGGCACCACACCCACCACCGATGGAACCCCCTGCTCGGTGGGCATACATCCGTGGCACATAACCACCGCTTGGGAAACGGTAATGCAGCAGGTGCGCACGGCCGCACCTGCAAGCAACGTGGTTGCCATAGGTGAGTGCGGCATAGACAAACTTAAAGGCCCCGCCGACATAGCCCTGCAAATAGAGGTGCTTGCCGCGCACGCCGCCCTTGCCGAGGAGGTGCAAAAACCGCTCATTCTGCACTGCGTAAAGGGGCAAGAGGAGATAATGAAACTACGCCGCCAAATGGCGGCAAAACAGGCCTGGATAATACACGGATTCCGCGGCAAGCCGACACAAGCCCTGCAACTGACAGGCGCAGGCTTCTATCTCTCCTATGGCGAAAGGTACAACAGCGACAGCCTTGCCGCCACCCCTGCAGATAGACTTTTCCTTGAAACAGACACAAGCAGCACGCCTATCTACGATATATACAAAGAGGCGGCAAAGCATCTTTCTATGAGCATTGAGGAGTTGGCCACTGTCATTGCGCAGAATTTAAGCCGTTGCAATATCAACATAATATAAACCACCGCGGCAGGGCGCGCCGCTAACAAAACGTTGTTTTGTCATTCCGAACCTTGCGTGAGGAATCTCAAAGGCATCGCTGAATAAGAGATATCTCACATACGTTCGATATGACAGGCACTATACAAACACGCCAATTCATAGTGAAAATCTTATACCGTATTCAGGTTAATATAAACC
>JAFVSR010000063.1 GCA_017503645.1 Bacteroidaceae bacterium
ATACCATACCTAGTATGAATGTGTTTGATGGAATAACCATCTTCAAGCATATGCATATACTTTAGCAATGCTGAATGATCGTGTTTCTTACGCATAAAATAAACCCCAAAGTTTTTTGTCCAAACTTTGGGGTTCACTTCACCGCGGGGCTGTTTTTTATTTGTATGCTTATCTGTCGGTTGCAAGCACCTTTGTGAGTGTTTCGCGCCAATCCTCGCCATTTTCAACCTTAAGCACGTTTATGCCCACCTTGCGGGCGGCTGCTATGTTGCGCTCGCCGTCGTCTATGAAGAGTGTCTCTTCGGCCTTCATATTGCCTTCGAGCAGCATTTTGCGGTATATCTCCTCGCCCGGTTTGGAGCAGTTCATCTTGTAGCTGAGGAAAAGCATATCGAAATAGTCGTCGAGCGATTTGCCGCCCGAGGTGAACTCTTTGCTGCGTGCCCAGCTTTGTATAAAGGGGTTGGTGTTGCTCAGTACCGAGAGGCGGTAGCGGGGGCGCAGTTGTTGCAGGAATTCAAGAAATTCGGTCTGCACCTTCACTATGAACCCCATCCAGGCGTGTTTGGCTTGGGCATAGCTAATGGGGCGGTTGCATATCTTTGTGAGCTCTGTGCAGAACTGCTCGGCGGTGATGTCGCCGTTTTCCAATGAGAAGAAGGGGCCGTTCTGCAGGTATGAGTTTATGTAATTCTCGGGCCGGGGCACGCCTATCTCTCTGAAGCGTTGCAGTGCCTGATTGGTGTCGATGAGGGTTATTACTCCCCCAAAGTCAAATACAATATCCTTTATCATAGTTCGCTCTTGTTTTCGCACAGCGAAGTTAATGCTTTTTCTGCTATTGGCGAGGGGAATTGGATGCGGCAACCAATTATTTTAGTTTTTTTATTGATTGATGAGGGTAAAAGCACTATCTTCGCGCAGCTGAACGGGCTTATGGTGTTTGCTTTACGGGCAGGCCGATGGAGCCTTTTGTTTTATATGATAATATTTTCACTTATATATGGAGAATTTAGATGGGCGTTTGGTTGTGGGTGTGTCGTCGCGCGCACTTTTCGACCTTGAAAAGGAGAATGAGATTTTTGAGCGCGATGGCGTGGCAAAGTACCGCAAATATCAGGAGGAGCACGAGGATGAACCTCTGGAAAAGGGTACGGCTTTTTACTTGGTGAAGAGTCTTTTGGAGCTTAACAAACAGGCCAACCGCCCCATTGTGGAGGTGGTGGTTATGTCGCGCAACAGCCCCGAAACGGGTATGCGTATGCTTAAGTCGCTCGATGTCTATGGGTTGGATATCACACGTGTGGCATTGTCGGGCGGTGAGTCGCTTTCAAAATATCTTAAAGCATTTTCAATTGACCTCTTTTTGTCTAAAGACGAGGGCGATGTGCAGCGTGTGATTGATTCGGGTATTTGTGCCGCGGCGCTTATCTATGCCCCTCCCACCGATTTCAACCCCGAGGATAGCCGCGTGAAGATCGCTTTTGATGCCGATGCTGTGATTTTCTCCGATGAGTCGGAGTGCCGTTTCAAGGAGGAGGGTATAGATGCATTCTACAAGTATGAGAAGGAGAATGCCGATGTACCTTTGAAGGAGGGCCCCTTTGCCAACCTATTGAAGAAATTGTCGGCCATACAGGAGTGCCTGCCCACATCTATCGAGTTGTCGCCACTGCGCCTGGCTATCGTTACTTCGCGCAGCCTGCCTTCGCATTTCCGCGTGATAAAGACTTTGCGCAAGTGGGGTGTATATGTGGATGAGGCCTATTTCCTCGGTGGCTTGCGCAAAGACGAGCTTTTGAAGGCGTTCGGTGCGCATATCTTCTTTGACGACCAGGATACCCACCTGAGCGAGTCGAGCAAATATGTGCCGGCGGGCAAGGTGCCTTATCACTCAAACTCGCAGATAAACGAGGTTATCAAGGCAAAAAACGATAAAAAAGCGGCGGAGTAGGGCGTAAAGTCTTTTCTTCCATATCTTTTCTACAACTTTTTTACATTTGATATGTTTTTTAGGTAAAATATTCAATGTAAAAAAGTTGTTTTTATGAAAAAAGTAGTTCCCATTATCATTTTTGTGGCAATATGCCTGCTTGCGGGTTATATGTCGCGCCTGTTGCAGTCCTTTTCGCTGGACTATTGGTATCCCACGTTGGTGGTGTCGCCCCTCTCGCCGCCCAATGCGGCATTTCCCATAGTGTGGAGTGTCTTGTATATTCTTATGGGTGTGTCGGCGGGGCTTATGTGGGGCATACGTTCAATCTATTCACGCCTTCTCGTTACGCTGTTCACCCTTCAGTTGCTGCTTAACGTGCTGTGGAGTTTCTGTTTCTTTTATATGCAATCGCCGCTTATGGGCTTGGTGGTTATATTGGCGCTCGATATGATTGCCATTATGTATGTTGCGGGCAGTTTTATGGTGCGCAGGCTATGTGGGTGGCTGCTTGTGCCATATTTGGCGTGGCTGCTGTTTGCCACCTATCTGAATGGGTTTGTTGCGGTGTACAATTGAAAGATGAAGAGCCTCGCTATTGCGCGAGGCTCTTCATCTTTTTTAATAGCTCTTTCTGTTGCTCGTTAAGCGTGGGCATTGCCATTTTAATAGTCACTATGAGGTCGCCCGCCTCTCCCTCTTTTTTATATATGGGAAATCCCTTGCCTTTGAGGCGCAGTTTGCTGTCGGGTGCGGTGCCGGCTTTTATGTTCATACGCACCTCTCCATTGAGGGTGGGCACGGTTACCTCGCCGCCAAGCAACAGGGTGTATATGTCGGCTGTGGCGGTGAGCAGGAGGTCGTTGCCGCGGCGTTCGAAAACGGTGTCGGGCTCTATGTTGAAGGTTATGTAGAGGTCGCCACGTGTTCCGTCTGCTCCTTTTGCGCCACGGCCACGCAGGCATATTTGCTGCCCGTCGCTTATGCCTGCAGGCAGAGTTATTCTTATTTTTTCGCCATTTATGCTGAATGTTTGCTTGTGGGTGGTGGCAGCCTCGCGCAGGCTTATGGCGAGGGTGGCTTGTTGGTCCTGTGCCCTTTGCCGCGCAGCCTGCCTGCCGCTCATACTGCCGAACAACTGCTCGAAGAAGTCGCTGAAGCCACCGGCGTTGCTTGCACTGCCGCTGAAGTCGCCCCAGCTGTTGTAGTTGCCGTAGTTGAAGCCGCCATAGCTGTTGTTGCGTGCCTCATACTCGCGGCGTTGTGCCTCGTACTCGTCGGCGTGTTTCCAATGCTCGCCATACTCGTCGTACTTTTTACGTTTTTCGGGGTTGCTCAGCACTTCGTTGGCCTCGTTTATGGCCTGGAAACGTTCTTGTGCCTGTGGGTCCTCTTTGTTTATGTCGGGGTGATACTTTTTGGCGAGTTTGCGGTAGGCTTTCCTTATGTCGGCCTCGCTTGCGTCGGGTGCCACGCCTAATACTTTGTAATAGTCAATAAATGCCATAGAATGAATATGTTGTTATTGTTTATATAACAATTTTGCCATTGCTGCGGGCTGCCGATGTGGTGGTTTTTCTCTTTTTTGTGGTTAATAATTGATAAAATATATTTTTTTGCGTTTTTGTGTGGATTAAAAGAGCTATCTTCGCGTTTGGATTATTTTATTTTTGATATTGAATGATGAAGAAATTCTTTTGGATTTTTATGATGGCTGCGGCTGTTGTGTTCACGGCTTGCAGCGACGATAGCGAGGGTTATGATGCCGACAGCGCGGTTTCAAATTATGTACCATCGCAGAGTGGCCGCAAGGTGGCATCGCTCTATACAACCAATGTCATAGACGGCAGGGAGTATTCCTTTAGGCATAACTTCACATACGACAAGCAGGGAAGAATAAAGGAGGTGAATTCCGAAATACAGCACCATCGTTTGTGGAATACGATTGATGGGCGATTGCAAAACACCCCTTGTAACATTACCTCAAATGCCAAGTATTATTACAAGGGCGAGTTTATCGAGGTTGCCTGTTCGGTTGTTGGCAAATATCCTGAATATCCTTCTTGGGATTACTCGCGCTCTTTCACCGACGGTGGCAGGCTCAACGATAACGGGTATATCGTAACCTACAGCCAGCCGCCTTATGAGGGCTTTGAGTGTGAATATAATTTCACCAATCTGCGCAGTGTTGCTTTCGACGGTGGTTATTTATTTGATATACTGCGCGATGCCAACGGCAATGTAAACGGACACAGATTTACCGGTTACGACAAGGCGGGTAACGATTCTACCGCTACACGTGCAGGGCGTTACCAATATACAGCCGTAAAGAACAAGACGAATTTTGATTTTGCGGCCTATTTCGGTTACTGGGAACACGAACGATACATAAGCGCTCTGTCATCCTGGCCTTATGCTACATACCAGCTTGCGGCATTTGGCTTCTTCGGCTCTTGCAGCAGTTATCTGCCGTTATGCGATTCTTCGCTTGCCGACGGCTTGTCGGCATTCTCTCTTTGGGAATTTGACGAGAATGTATGCCCGGTGAAATATACAGCCCCCGATGGCCGTGTAACAGTGATTACATACGTTGAATAGCCGTTTTTTGCTTGTTTCGGTAAATTTGTTTTTGGTTTAGTTGCCCTTATGTGGCTTTATTGCTATCTTTGCGGCTGAAAACAAACACGCAGCAGGCGTTGTATGTGTTTTTACGAGTATAAATGATTTAATTATAATAAGAAAATGAAAAAACTATTTGTATTGGGCTTGGCCTTTTGTTCAGTGTTGGCATTTACATCTTGTAAATCAACTAAATCGGAGTATAAGAAAGCATATGACCAGGCGCAGCAGCGCGAACTTGCCGAGGGCCAGGGCCAGGCAAGCGAGCCTATTGAGATAGCTCCTGTGATTTCTACAACCACATCGAGCACTGCAGCTTCTTTGGATACATCGTATCGCACAGAGAAGGTTGTTCTTGCATCGGGTGCCGAGGGTTCGTTGAAAGATTTCAGCGTGGTTTGTGGCAGCTATGGCCGCAAGGAGGGTGCCGAGTCTGTTAAGGCTGCTCTTGTTGCCCAAGGCTACAACGCTATAATTGTGCAGAACCCCGCAACAGGTATGTACCGTGTTGTTTGCGGCTCTTTCGACACAAAACAGCAGGCTGCCGAGTATCGCGAGCAGTTCAAGGCCAACAACCCCGATAATGCCGATTTCCAGAAGGCTTGGTTGCTCTATAACAAGTAATTCCTTGATGGAACCGATATTTGGATACAGGGTAAAGGAGTACAATGGCGCGGTAAAGCGTTATTGTCAGACACTTGACCTCAAGGATAGCCCCGAACTCATTGCCGAATATCGCCGCCGCCACAGCGAGGGCGAGGCTTGGCAGGAGATTATAGACGGAATACGCGAGGTTGGCATCCTGGAGATGGAGATTTATCTGCTCGACAATCGTTTGTTTATGATTGTTGAGGCTCCGCTCGATTTCGATTGGGATGCAGCTATGGCGCGCTTGGCAACCCTTCCTCGCCAGCAGGAGTGGGAGGATTATATGTCCGGTTTCCAGCAGGCGGCTGCCGGTAGTTCGTCGAGCGAAAAGTGGCGCTTGATGGAGCGCATTTTCCACCTGTATTAAGAACTCTGTTTAACGATAAACATTTGCGGCTTGCTTTTATGGCAAGCCGCAAATGTTGTTAATAAATAATATTTTTCCTTTACAGGGATGTGCCTTTCGGGCAATTTCGTTACCTTTGCATTATGGCACGAATTTTAGCAATAGATTATGGCAAAAAGCGCACGGGGCTGGCTGTTACCGACGAATTGCAGCTGATAGCCAACGGCCTCACAACCGTTGCAACCGTGGAGCTTGAAAAATTCATCCTCTCGTATGTGGAACGCGAACCGGTGGAAAGGATAGTGGTGGGGCTTCCAAAGCAGATGAACAACCAACCGTCGGAAAATATGGGGCGCATTACCCCTTTTGTGAACCGCTTGCGCAAGTTGCTGCCGTCTATCCCTGTGGAGTATTACGACGAGAGGTTTACATCGGTGCTGGCCCACCAAGCCATATTGGCGTCGGGCATAGGAAAAATGGCGCGCCGCGACAAGGCGCTTGTCGATGAAATAAGCGCCACTATTATTCTGCAATCGTATATGGAGAGCCGCAGAATGCATAAATAACAGATTATAAACAAAATAAATAAGATGATACTACCTATTTATCTCTACGGTCAGGCCGTGCTTAGAAAGGTTGCCGAGGATATCACTCCCGACTATCCCGAATTGAATGCTCTCATTGAGAATATGTTTGAAACAATGCATAATGCCGAGGGTATCGGCCTTGCCGCGCCACAGATAGGACTTCCTATTCGTCTGGTGGTGATTGACCTGGATGTCCTTTCGGATGATTTCCCCGAGTTCAAGGATTTCCGCAAAGTCTTTATAAACGCTCACGTCATTGAGGGCTCGGCCGAAACCGATTCTATGGAGGAGGGTTGCCTCAGTGTACCCGGTATCCACGAAAAGGTTACACGCCCGTCGCGTGTTCACGTGAAGTATCTCGATGAGAATTTCGTGGAGCACGACGAGTGGGTTGAGGGATACCTTGCCCGTGTGATGCAGCACGAGTTCGACCACCTCGAGGGCAAGGTATTTGTCGACAGGCTCACTCCTCTTCGTCGTCAGATGAACAAGAAGGGGCTTATGAACCTGCTCAAAGGTAATGCCCGCTGTACATACAAGACCAAAAGAGTGCTTAAATGATGCGTCGTGCGGCAGTAATCCTCTATATGCTGCTCACAATGCTGCCCCTCGCCACGGCGCAGCTGAACACCGAGCGCATAATGGAGATAGGGCGCAATGCGCTCTATTTCGAGGATTATGTGCTCTCCATCCAATATTTCAATAAGGTGGTGGAGGCAAAGCCCTTCTTGCACGAACCCTATTTCTTTCGTGGGCTTGCAAAATTTTATCTCGATGACTACAAGGGTGCCGAAAAGGACCTGGACAAGGCGATAGAGAAGAACCCTTACGTGTCGCGCAGCTACCAGTTGCGTGGTATGTGCCGTGCCAAAAGCGACAGCCTTGCGGCGGCCGAGGCCGATTTCCGTATGGCTATAAAGTATGACCCGCAGAATCCCATTCTGTGGCAGAACCTTGCAGCGACGGCATATCAGGGTGAGCAGTGGAACAGGGCTGCCGAGGTGGTCGATTCTCTGCTGCTCTTTGCGCCGCGCTACACCACGGCCTATCTTATGAGGGCGCAGATAGCAATGAAGCTGAACGACAGCATCACCGCTTTTCGTATGGCCGATGAGGCCGTGAAAACCGATGCATACTCCTGCGATGTGTATGAAATGCGTGCTATGGTGAACGCCGAGTATGGTCGTTATGCCGTGGCCGAAGAGGACCTCAATACTTCCATAAGTCTTTTGCCGGGGCGTGTGGGCAGCTATGTGAACCGTGCTTTGATGCGTTACAGGCAGAACAATCTGCGTGGCGCTATGGAGGATTATGATATGGCTCTGTATGTGGAACCGGCCGATTTCATTGCGCACTACAACCGCGGATTGTTGCGTATGCAGTTGGGCGACGACAACCGTGCAATAGAAGATTTCGACTTTGTATTGAGTGTGGACCCCGATAATACTATGGCCCGTTTCAACCGTGCCCTGCTGCACGACCAGACAGGTGATTTGCGCCGAGCTATAGACGATTACAGCCGCGTGCTTGCCGATTATCCCAATTTTGAGTATGGCTACAGATGCCGTGCGGCTGCTCGTCGCAAGGCCGGCGACATTAAGGGTGCAACAGCCGACGAGGCTTGGTTGCTGGAGCATATGACGGCTGTGCAGACAGGGCAGGCGAAACGGGATGCCGATGCTGGCGATGATAAAACACGCAAACGCAGCGACCGCAATGTGAGCAACTATAACAAGATGATGGTTGCCGACGAGGAGTATGGCCGGAATTATGCAACGGAGTACCGTGGCAAGGTACAGAACAGGAATATTCCTGTGGAACCCGAACCAATGTTTGCACTCACATACTACAAGGATGCGCAGGAGCTGCGTGCCCCGGCCTATTATAAACCTTTGGAGGATATGAACTCGCAGGGGCTTTTTTCGTACAAAGCTATGATAACCAACTGCGAGCGTGCGTTGGCGGCGCACGAGGTGGACAGGCATTTCACCAACATCGACAATCTGTCGAAGAGCATTGCCGAGAATCCCGAAAATATGTATTACCGCTTGTCGCGTGCACTTGATTACTATCTTGTGCAGGACCTTGCCGCTGCCATAGACGACCTTGATGCTGCATTTATGTTGCAGGGCGATTTGTGGATAGTCTATTTCACACGTGCTTTTGTGCGCTACAAACTGCTGGAAAGCGAACAATTGGATAAAATGAATTCCGCCGGCAGCGGGGTGGCGGTAAAGCGCGAAACGGCACTGCCAAATATGAACTATATGCTCATAAAGAGCGATTTGGACAAGGTGGTGGAGCTTATGCCCGATTTTGCGTATGGTTACTATAATCGCGCCAATCTGCTTATGGATTTGAATGATTTCAAAGGGGCTGTTGTCGATTATACCGAAGCCATCAAAATAAACCCGCAGTTTGCCGAGGCCTATTTTAACCGTGGGCTTGCCAATATGTATATGGGTAATACCGAGGCGGGCGCAGCCGACCTGAGCAAGGCGGGCGAGCTTGGTATATACTCGGCATATAATGCCATAAAGCGCAATAAGGAGGTTGAGGAGTAACCCGGTTTCTGTGATTTTTTCTTTACATAACAAAAAAAAGTTGTAAATGGGAGATTATTCTTTCGTTTTCACTATCTTTGCACTAATGTGCGAAGCAGGCTGCGCTTGGGCGTTGGATGAAAAGCCTGTTGTTTGCACCAAGTATTGATAATTAAAATTTAGATAGATATGATTAAAATTTCTTTTCCCGATGGAAATGTAATGGAGTTTGCCGCCGAGGGTAAATCTCTTATAGAGATAATCTCGTCGGTCGATCCCAAACTCCTTAACAGCGTTGTGGCTGCAAAAGTGAATGAGAAGGTTATAGACCTGCGCGATGTGGTTGCCGATGGCAGCGATGTGGAACTTGTGGGCATTGAGAGCAAGGAGGCTTTGCATGTGTTGCGTCACACTGCCACACATATTATGGCCGAGGCTGTGTTGCACCTATTCCCCGAGGCCAAACTCACCATTGGCCCTGCTACAGATAATGGATTCTTCTACGATTTCGATTGCCCTCCCTTCAGCAAGGAAAATCTTGCCGACATAGAGAAGGAGATGAAGAAAATCATAAAATCGAACCCCCGCATCGAGAGAAAAACCGTATCCCGTGCCGAGGCTATCGAGATTATGAAGGCTAAAAACGAGCCTTACAAATTGGAGCTCATTGACGCCATTCCCGAAGGTGAGAATATTACAATATATTCACAAGATGATTTTGTGGACCTTTGTATGGGCCCCCATTTGCTGAATACAAAACTTATAAAGGGCTTCAAACTGCTCTCTACATCCACTGCATATTGGCGTGCCGACAAGAACAATGCTTCGCTTGCCCGCATATACGGAACAGCCTTCTTCTCAAAAGAGGATTTGGAGGCTCACTTGGCTCACCTGGAACATATCAAGAATATCGACCACAACAAGATTGGCCGCGAGATGGAGCTCTTTACAACCGTGGATGTGATAGGCCAGGGCTTGCCTCTGCTTATGCCCAAAGGTGCTAAGATTGTGCAGACCTTGCAGCGCTGGATAGAGGATTTGGAGGATAACGAGTGGGGCTACATTCGTACAAAAACTCCTCTTATGGCAAAGAGCGATTTGTATAAAATTTCAGGTCATTGGGATCACTATAAGGATGGTATGTTTGTGTTAGGCGACGAGGAGACCGACAAGGAGGTATTTGCTCTGCGCCCGATGACCTGCCCCTTCCAGTACTATGTGTATAAAGCAACACAGCACTCATACCGCGACCTGCCCTTGCGTTACAGCGAGACATCTACCCTGTTCCGCAACGAAGATTCGGGCGAGATGCACGGTCTCACACGCGTGCGCCAGTTTACCATCAGCGAGGGACACCTCATTGTGCGCCCCGACCAGATGGTTGAGGAGTTCAAAAAGTGTCTTGCCCTTGCAAAGCACGTGATGGTTACGCTTGGCTTGCAGGACGATGTCACATATGTACTTGCAAAATGGGACCCCGAGAACCGTGCAAAATATATAGGCGAAGCCGATGTGTGGGAGGCTACACAGCAACATATACGCGAAATGCTTGTGGAACTCGACATTCCTTTTGTTGAGGAGACGGGTGGTGCTGCGTTCTATGGCCCCAAGGTGGATATCAATGCCAAAAATGTATATGGCAAGGAGGATACAATGATTACTGTTCAGTGGGATGCTCTGCTTGCCGCGCAGTTTGATATGTTCTACATAGACCAGAATGGCGAGAAGGCGCGCCCCTACATCATCCACCGCACAAGTATGGGTTGCTACGAGCGCACACTTGCTTGGCTCATTGAGAAATATGAGGGCAAGTTCCCCACTTGGTTGTGCCCCGAACAGGTGCGTGTGCTCCCTATCTCGGAGAAATATGGCGAATATGCACACAAGGTGGCTGCCGAGCTTAAAAAGAACGGCATCCTCTGCTCGGTTGACAACCGTTCCGAAAAGATTGGCTACAAGATTCGCGATGCCCGCAATAACCGCATTCCTTATATGCTTGTGCTTGGCCAGCAGGAGGAGGAGATGGACACAGTGGCAGTGCGCAGTCGCTTTGCCGGCGACGAGGGCGTGAAACCCGTTGCCGACTTCATTGCAGCCATTACCGAGGAGATTCGTACCAGAACAATCCGCAAAGAGGTGGCACCTGCCAACTAACCGTTTATAGCAAAATCCAAGCCGTGGAGCTTGGATTTTGCTCTTTTTTTGCCCGCGCGAGAGGGAATTTTTCAATTTTTTGTAAAAAAAAGAGCGAACCTCTTCGTAATGTGGTAAATAAGTCGTAAATTTGCGACGTTTTTTCAGCAGAATAAGAACAAAGAATAATTTAAGTACTTTACCTAAACCTAATTAATGAAGAACGACAACATTAAGAATCAATATCGTATAAACGAGCAGATTCGTGCAAACGAGGTGCGCATCGTGGGCGATGATGTAGAATCTATGGTGCTCCCCTTGAGCAAGGCGCTTGACCTCGCCGATGAAAAAGGTCTCGATTTGGTGGAGATATCTCCCACAGCAAATCCCCCTGTGTGCCGTTTGATTGAGTACTCAAAGTTTCTTTATCAGTTGAAAAAACGCCAGAAAGAGCAGAAGGCGAAACAGGTGAAGATTGATGTCAAGGAGATTCGTTTCGGCCCCCAGACCGACGACCACGACTACAATTTCAAATTGAAGCACGCTATCAGCTTCCTGCAGGACGGTGACAAGGTTAAGGCTTATGTCTTTTTCAAAGGCCGCTCAATCCTCTTCAAGGAGCAGGGTGAAATTCTATTGCTTCGCTTTGCGAAGGATTTGGAGGATTATGGCAAGCTCGATATGATGCCCGTGCTCGAGGGAAAGCGTATGACAATTATGGTGTCGCCCAAAAAGGCAACTCCTGCAAAGAAGGAGAAACCCGCCAAGCCCGAAGCGCCTAAAACAGAAGAATAAAAAGCGAGTAGTGTTGGATAGTACGCTACCGATGATTATTAACTATAAATTTTTTATAAAATGCCAAAAGTTAAAACTAACTCCGGTGCCAAAAAAAGATTCGCTCTTACCGGAACAGGTAAAATTAAAAGAAAACATGCTTATCACAGTCACATCCTGACTAAAAAGACAAAGAAGCAGAAGAGAAACCTTGTACACTTTACAACCCTCGATTCTGCCAATGTTAAGAGTGTTAAGGAATTGTTGTCATTGCGTTAAGTATTGTATTATTAACCGAATGTATTAGCTACCAAGCTCGTTAAAATGAACGGCGCTAACATTCAAAAGATTTAAAACTATGCCAAGATCAGTAAATCACGTTGCTTCAAGAGCAAGAAGAAAGAAAATTTTAGGTTTGACCAGAGGTTACTTTGGTGCAAGAAAAAATGTGTGGACAGTTGCCAAGAATACTTGGGAGAAAGGTCTTACTTATGCATTCCGCGACCGTCGTAACAAGAAACGCGAGTTCCGCGCATTGTGGATTCAGCGTATCAACGCAGCCGCTCGTTTGGAGGGTCTTTCATACTCACAGTTGATGGGTGCTCTTCACAAGGCCGGTATCGAGATTAACCGTAAGGTTCTTGCCGACCTCGCTATGAACAATCCCGCAGCTTTCAAAGCTATCGTGGATAAGGTGAAGAAGTAATTTAACCTTTCATAGAACACAAAACCAACCAAGTCATTGGTTGGTTTTGTGTTTTTATACCCATAAGCCTGTTTATTTGCCGTAATAATTGTGATAATATATTAAAATGCGAAAAAAAAGGTGCGAATGATTGTTTGTATATAAAAAGTAATATATATTTGTAATAGGTTTTGCTGTACGAACGACTGGGAAACTCATCAATTTTACTTAGAAACCGAGATAAGCTTCTGTTTCCAATGGCGGGCCACAACCTTCGGGTAGCTTTCGAGAGCCGGTGGATTACAAAGGATAAGGGCACTCAAATCATTTTTTCTCGGAGTTTCATCGTTCTCGTCGTGCAGCAAAACTTTTGTTTTATATGCAAGCAGCAGGAGCACCCCACGGGGTGCTCCTGCTGCTTGTGTGTAGTTGTGTACCTATCATCTCCGGAATATTTCGAATGGTACGCGCAGTGATACTCCGCTTTTAATAAGGTCGTTGATGTTGGGTAGCAGACGTTGCTTGAAGCTCTCCCAACTGCGACGGGGCGCTTCGCTCCAGCCTGCTTCGGCAAGGGCAAGGGCGCGAGGGAATGCCATATATGTCAGGCGGTTTATGTCGCGTATGGCTTCGGCCCACAGGGTACCCATTATGCCAATTATATGGCTCTGTTCTCCTGCCGGTAGGTTGTATCCGGGCTCGAGTGCGTAGGTCTGCTCAAGGGTGGTAACCGGCATTCCCCAATTGCCGAATTCGGGCAGGTCGCCCTTGTATTGCGGGTAGTCGAGGTATGCGTGTTCCCCAGGTGCCATAATGAGGTTGTGCCCGTGTTTGCGGGTGAGCTCTATGCATTTAGGTGTGAGTGCATTGCGCCAGGTAACGAGCGTTACATCGGCGGGGTAGGGGAATAGGTAGTCGTTTGCGGGTGGGTATATGTTGTCGAGTTCGCACCAAAGTATAGGCTTTTTGCCGTTTTGGCGAACGAGGGCAAGCATCTTCCCGAAAAATAGGTTCATCAATTCCTCGGGGCTGTTGTATCCGCTCTTTTTCATCAGGGCGATGCAACTGTCGCACTTTGCCCAATTGGCATTAATGGCGGCTTCGTCGCCACCTAAATGTATATACTGCGATGGAAATATCTCGGCAAGTTCCTTGAATATGTCGGCGTATATGGTGTATGTGCTTTCGTTGCAGGCGCATAACATTCTGTTTGTGGTTTCGCCAAGGTCTATTACGCTGTTGTGCAGGAAGGGGCACCCTGCGTGGGGGTAGGCTGCAAGGAAAGCGGCCGAGTGCCCCGGGATATCAAGCTCGGGGATTACTTCTATGCCGCGTATGGCTGCATATTCCACAATCTCTTTGAGTTCTTCCTGTGTGTAAAAACCGTTGTCGGGGCCTTGTGGCCCTCCTTTGACGTTGCGAAAGGCCCCTTTGGCTGTGAGTTGCGGGTGGCTTTTTATCTCCACGCGCCAGCCTTGGTCGTCGGTGAGGTGCAGCTGCAGTATGTTGTATTTGTATTTGGCTATTTGGTCTATGAAGAACTTTACATCGTTTACAGGGATGAAGTGTCGTGCAGGGTCTATCATTATTGCGCGGTGGTGGTAGCGTGGATAGTCGTCTATCGAGAGGCAGGCTATCTTTTTGCTTGCGCTGTTTATATAGTCGCCAAGCATAATTTGTTCCATTGTTTGCACTGCGCGCAGTAATGCGGTTTCGGTGCTGCCCTTTATGTGTATGCCTTTGGGGGTGATTTCTATTGTGTAGTGTTCGTCGCCTTGCAGTGTGGTGTCGGTTTCAATAACTATGTTACCCTTCTCTGCAACTGGTACTGCGGCACCGGTGTGTTTCTCGATGCTTTTTTGCAGTTCTTTGATGCAGTGCGAATCGCGTGCCAGCGTTGTTTTAATGGCGCTTTTCTTGTCGATACTGTATGTGCGGCCTTTGGTGCATACTTCAACCTTGTTTGGTATGGGGATGAGCGCATCCAATGGACCTTGCGCCGTTGCGTTTGCTGTAAATAGTACTATGAATAGTGTCAGTAAAACCGTTCTCATTTCTTTATGTTTAGTTTGTTCAGTGCTTGTTGGTAACGTTGTGCGTTGGCATTGTGCTGTGCAAGTGTGGTGGCGAAATTGTGCGTGCCCGAAAAATCCTCTTTTGCACACATATATATATAATTATGCTTTGCGTGGTTAAGCACACTCTCTATTGCCTGTATGGTGGGTATGCGTATGGGGCCCGGAGGCAGGCCTTTATATTTATATGTGTTGTACGGAGAATCAATCTCCAGGTCTTTTTTAAGGATGCGCTTGCGTGTGAAATCGCCCAATGCGTATTTTACGGTGGGGTCGGCTTGCAGGGGAATCCCGCGCTTCAAGCGGTTAATGTACAGTCCGGCAACTATGGGCTTCTCTTTGTCGTTATTGGTCTCTTCGTCTACTATGGAAGCCAGCGTGGCCACCTCCTCTATGCTTAGCCCTATGGCTTTTGCCTTTGCACGGCGGCTGTCGTTCCAGAAGATATCGTGCTCGCGCAACATTCTTGCCATAAAGCGCTCGGGTGCGATGTTCCAATAGAGCTCGTATGTGTTGGGGATGAAGAGACCGGGTAGGGTGGCTGTGCTGTACCCCACACGACGGTAGTATAGGTGGTTTAGGGCAAAGTGCGCGATGGATGCCGAATCTATCATCAACTGTTTGCTCACTGTTGATACCAACTGCTCCACGGTGCGTGTGGCAGGTATCGTTACCATAACGGGTGTCTGTTGGTTGCTTACAATGCGGCGGTAGAGGCTGTGCATATCGTCGCCGTCGTATATGGCGAAACGGCCTGTGCGTTTTTGCTTGTTCAGGTTGTTGTGCTTGGCCAGAATCTTAAAACCAAGCATAATGCGCGGGTTGGCCGCCTCTTCTATCTTTCTTATGATACTTTCGGCTGTATCAGATGGGTAGATGTAGATGTATGCGGTTTCGTCTATATTTACTACTGCCCCTTTTAATATGTAGTGACCGAATGCAGCAACCCCTATAACAGCTAAACTCAAAATGGTTGCTGCAATAATTATTATTCGTTTCATTTTATTTTTAGTTTTATGCTTTGGTTGCGAAGATAACCTAATATGCTTAATTGGGCAAGTTGCTTATGCGAAATGTCTTTAGGGCCTAAACTTTTTTGCGTAAAAAGATATAAAATTTTATTTGTTTGATTATATTTGCAAAATATTTGGGTATTTGTGCTTGTATGGCGATACCTAAGTTGTTCGTGCAATAAATATAATAGAAAATATATGAAACTAAACAAGTTTGGATTTTTTGGCGTAGCGCTTATGCTGGCCTTGTTTTTTGCAACATCTTGTACATCGTACAAACAGGTGCCTTATATGCAGAACAGTTACATAGTGAATGAATTGCAGCAAGCCGATACGGTTTATGAAGCTAAAATTCAACCTCGCGATTTGTTGAGCATTTTTGTGGTTTCTCCCAACGATCCTTTGGCGGCAACACCATACAATATGCTTGTTTCCCAATCTTATGCTGAGAGGGGGTCTATCACTTCGCAGACATCATATTTGGAGTATCTTGTAGATGGTGAGGGTAGTATTGAATTCCCCGTTGTAGGCAAATTGCACGTTGCCGGCCTCTCCAAACAGGAAGCTGAACAGCTTATTCTTAATAAAATCAAGGGCGCATTTGCTATTCCCCCTATTGTCACCGTTCGTTTTGCCGATTTCAAGATTTCGGTGCTTGGTGAGGTGACACAGCCGGGTACTTTTACCATAAAGGACGATAAGGTTAATGTGTTCCAGGCGCTTGCTCTTGCCCGAGATATGACAATCTATGGTATGCGCGAGAATGTGAAGATAATACGCGAGGATGTGAATGGTCGCACTTCGGTGCACGAACTGGACCTTACCGATGCCTCTATTGTGTCGTCTCCATACTATCATTTGCAACAGAACGACGTGGTCTATGTTACCCCCAACAAGGCCAGGGCTAAAGGCTCGGATGTAGGAAGCACAACATCGCTGTGGTTCTCTGCTACATCGATTCTCGTATCGTTGACCTCACTTTTGTATAACATCTTAAAGTAAAAGAATTATGGATATAGAACGTAATCTTAACCAGGAAGGAAACTCAAGCGAGTTTAATTTAGGCTTGATATTGCACCATTTTATGCTCAGCTGGAAATTGTTTGCAATTTCAGTTGTGGTATGTTTGTGTGCGGCAGCATTTTATATATATAATTCAACTAAGGTGTATCAGGTGTCTGCAAAGATTCTTGTACAGGATGATGAGAAAGGTTCGTTCGCTTCGCAGATGGATGTGCTCACCGATTTCGGTTTCCAAGGCAATATGTCCAATGTGGAGAACGAGATTGAGGTTATTAACTCCTACTCTGTAGTGCGTGGCGCTGTGCTCGATGCCGGTCTTTATATCTCATACTCAAGACCTAAACTCATTGGTTCTGCACCTATTTATAAAATGAGCAGCCCCGTGAATGCCGTTATCAAAGAAAGTGATTTGGAGAATTTGAAATCTTCGTTAAATATCTCTTTGAATGTAAATAGTGATTCCGTTTATGAGGTGTCATATATTTATGAAAACAGTTCTGAAGGTTTGGAGGTGGAGTCGGAAACTGAAAAAATAGCCTCTTTCCCCTATCTGCTGCAAACGGTTAAAGGTGATGTGTTGCTGACACGTAATGAGGAAGTTGAGAATCCTTCCGACGTAAATATAAGGATTGCTCCATTGATGTCGGCGGCTGCATCGTATAAATCCTCTTTGAGTGTTTCTCCTATTTCAAAAACGGCTTCTGTGGCATATATATCGGCGAGAACATCTGTTCCTGCCAATGGCCTTGATTTTATCGATGCCGTTATAGTAAGTTACAACAAAGTGACCAACGAGGACAAACGTCAGGTGTCGCAGGATACAAAAGATTTCATACAGCAGCGTATCGAGGTTATCAATGGTGAGTTGTCCGAGAAGGAAAAGAACCTTGCCAACTACAAGAAAAGCAATCAGCTTCTTTCACCCGAAATCGATGCTCCCCAGGTACTTAGAAATAAAGATGAGTATGTGAAGAAGATGGAGAGTATGGAACTGGTAATGCAGAACTCAAAGTTCCTTATCGCATTTGTGAACAATCCAAAGAACGATTTGCAGATGATTCCTTCTACAATGGGACTCACAAGCGATGCTTCGCTATCTACGCTCATATCAAAATACAATGTAGAGGTTGTTGTGCGTAACCAGTTGTTGCTCACAGCTACGGCAGAGAACCCTGCACTCAAATTACAGACAGAGACCGTACGAGGTCTGCAGAATGATATTCGTGAGGCGTTGAAGGCATACGATGCCTCGCTTGCGGCACAATATCAAACGCTTAAGAAGATTACCGACGAATATACATCGCGCTTGCGTATGTCGCCCGATATGGAACGCTCTCTCATTGAAATTACCCGCGAGCGTGATATTAAGTCGCAGCTATATGTAATGCTGTTGCAGAAGTACGAGGAGACTGCCCTTTCACTTGCGGTTACAGCGAATAACCTTCGTTGCATAGACCCTGCAATGTGTTCGGCTGCACCCATTGCTCCTCGCAAAAATATGATATTTGCAGTGGCATTTTTCATTGGTTTGTTGCTTCCTTCGGCCTTTGTGTACTTGAAGGAGTTGTTGCGTACAAAGATTTCTAACCCCGAGGAGGTACAGGAGCTTACAACGTTGCCTTTGGTTGCCACAGTGCCTATGGCGGCAAGCGTTACTGCGCGTAGTAAGGCGATTGTGGTTCGTGCCAACCATAACGACATTATGGCCGAGGCGTTCAGAACGTTGCGTACAAACTTGCAGTTCCTTATGAGGAAGACAGATGGCAAGGTTATTATGTTTACATCTACAACTTCCGGCGAGGGTAAAACATTTGTTTCGGCCAACTTTGCAGTGAGTCTTGCAGTACTTGGCAAAAAGGTGCTTATGATGGGTGTGGATATACGCCGCCCCCGTTTGGCCGAAGTGTTTAACATAAATTCTAAGGCCGAAGGCTTTACAAGCTACTTGTGTGCCGATGAGAAGGATGTTGCTATGCTCGACGACTTTATTATCCCTTCGACCGAGATTCATAACCTCTATCTATTGCCGGCCGGTATCGTGCCTCCCAACCCTGCGGAGTTGCTTTCAAGCCCCAATCTTGATGTGGCATTGAATTATCTTTCGAAGAAATTCGATTATGTGGTAATGGATACAGCGCCCGTAGGTCTTGTGACCGACTCTCTTATTCTTAGTCGCGTGGCCGATGCCGTGGTTTATGTATCGCGCGTTGACCATACAGATAAGTCGGCGTTTGAATTCCTTAATTCGCTTGTTCAGGAGGAAAAATTGCGTAACGTATCAGTTGTCGTGAATGCTGAGGATATGGACAAACGCAAACGTGGCTATGGTTACGGAAACAAATACTCTACAGGTTATACCAGTTATGAGTATTATTCTTCCGACGATGGCACAAAACGCAAGAAGAAAAAATAAATATTCATAGAACAGCCCACGGGCTGTTCTATTTTTTATATATGTTTTTACGAATAAGTTTGGAAAAAAGCGGGCGTTTTCAAAAAAATGCTTAACTTTGCACTCCGAATCGGGTATAGGCCGATAATACCAAATATTACAAGATGGGTTTACTGAAAGAGAAATATGCGAAATATGACCTCCCGCAGCGTTTTATGGCTATGGGCGTGTATCCTTATTTCCGCTGCATAGAGAGCGAACAGGATACCGAGGTACTGATGAGTGGTAAAAAGGTACTTATGTTCGGCTCGAACTCTTATATGGGCCTTACAAACCACCCTCGTATAAAGGAGGCAGCCATAGCTGCCACCCGTAAATACGGTACAGGTTGTGCTGGTTCGCGTTTTCTCAACGGTACTGTTGATATCCACCTGCAACTTGAAAACGAGCTTGCACAGTTTGTGGGAAAGGACGAAGCGTTGGTCTATTCTACCGGTTTCCAGGTGAACTTGGGTGTGCTCTCTTGCATAACGGGCCGCCGCGATACCATCATCTGCGATGAACTCGACCACGCATCTATTGTAGATGGCCGTCGTTTGTCATTCTCAACGGTGCGCAAGTTCCGCCATAACAATATGGAGAATCTGGAGAAGGAGTTGCAGGCTTGCGACCCCGACACTATCAAACTTATTGTTGTGGATGGTGTATTCAGTATGGAAGGCGACATAGCCAACTTGCCCGAGATTGTGCGCTTGAAGGACAAATACAATGCAAGCATAATGGTTGACGAGGCTCACGGCTTGGGTGTTCTCGGTAACCAGGGACGTGGTACTTGCGACCATTTCGGCCTCACCAAGGATGTGGACCTTATTATGGGTACATTCAGCAAGTCTTTGGCTACCATCGGTGGTTTCATCGCTGCAGATAAAGAGGTTATAAACTATATACGCCACAATTCGCGTTCATATATATTCAGCGCAAGTAATACTCCCGCAGCTACTGCGGCAGCATTGGAGGCGTTGCATATCATACAGGAGGAGCCTGAGCGTTTGGAGAACCTTTGGAAGATAACAAACTATACATTGAAGAATTTCCGTGACCTCGGTTTTGAGATTGGAAATACTTCTACCCCTATTATTCCTTTGTATATCCGTGATACCGACAAGACATTTATGGTTACAAAGATGTTGTGGGAAGCCGGTGTGTTTGTGAATCCTGTGGTGCCACCGGCTTGTTCTCCTCAGGATACACTTATCCGTTTCTCGTTGATGGCTACTCACACCAAGGAGCAGATAGACCGTGCTCTTGATGTTATGGTGCCTATCTTCAAGCAGTTGGATATTATTAAATAAAGGTATAAAAATAATTTCGGTTTCGGGGCGTAGCGCAGTCCGGTAGCGCACCTGGTTTGGGACCAGGTGGTCGCAGGTTCGAATCCTGTCGCCCCGACCAAAAGCAAGAGTGGTTTCTTAATTACTCTTGCTGTTTTTTTATAGTATCGTGTTCTCGGCATTGCTCCTCATCTTTGTGTTTGTGTCCAGGTGGTCGCAGGTTCGAATTCTCTCCTTTTCTTACAATTACTTCTTTTAATGTCCTGTTTTGTGCATCTACGTGGTGTAAAATGAACAAATGATAACCAATATGTGCATTTTTTACGTTAAAAAGGGCCGTTTTTTAACGCCTGTTGCACAAAAGACGTACCTTTGTGCAACGAAAAATTTGAGACATAACAGTAATTACTAAAAACGAATCAATAACTTTTTAAATTTATATGATTATGAAAAGAATTTTTTCAAGTATTGTTTTTGCATCGCTTGCAATAGCATCATTTGCAGGTGGTCTTTTGACAAACACAAACCAGAGTGCGGCATTTGTTCGTAACCCTGCTCGTTATGCTTCATTGGACGCAGATGCTGTTTACTTTAACCCTGCAGGTACAGCTTTCTTGAAGGAGGGTTGGACCGTTTCTGCCAACTGGCAGATGATTTGGCAGGACCGTGATGTATTAAATGCCGGTAAAGAGTATAAGGGTGAGGTTTATGTTCCCATTATGCCTACTTTCCACGCTACATATAAGACCGGCGATTGGGCTTTCAGTGCTTTCTTTGGAATGCCCGGTGGTGGTGGCGAGGCTAATTTTGATAATGGTCTCCCTGTTTTCAATAATATGGTTAACGGCTTGTTTGCTCAAGGATTGGCTGCTGTGAACCCCGCTCTTGCCGATGTTACAGGCTACAGCACCTCTTCTACTTTTACATCTACACAGTATCTTTTCAGCTTGCAGCTTGGTGCAGCCTATAAGGTAAATGATAATTTCTCGGTTTACGGTGGTCTTCGTGCCAATTATACAAGCCTTACATATGAGGGATCTATTTTGACATCTTTCCCCAATGGTGTTATGTATAATACAGGTGTGGCAGAGGTTCCTATGAGTGCAATTCCTCAACTTGCTCCTTATGAGACTGTTGTGGCAGGTGCTGCTCCCAACTATGAGCTTGAATTGACTCAAACCGGTGTTGCTTTTGCTCCCATTGTAGGTGTTGATTACAAAGTGGGTGGTTTTAACTTGGGTGTTAAGTATGAATTCCGCGCAATTAACATTATAGAGAACGATACAAAGAGTACTACATCGGAGAAATTGTTGGCTGCTCTACCCACATTGAGCGATGGTGTAAAGTTCCGCAACGATGCTCCCGCAAAACTTTCAGTAGGTGCTTCGTATGATATCTGCGACCGCGTGAAGGTTATGGGTGCTACAACATATTACTTTGACAAGGACGCCACAATTGAATCTTTGATGAGCAAGGCTAACACAATGAAGACTTTGAGCCGCAACACATACGAGTTGCTTGCAGGTGTAGAGGTTAAGGTTACCGACAAACTCCTTCTCTCTACCGGTATGCAGTTTAGTGATTTTGGCGTGAATGAGAGCTATTTGAGCGATATTTCTTTCATTGACGACTCATTTATGGTAGGTTTTGGTGGCAAGTACAGCTTCAACGAGAACTGGGATTTGAACTTTGGTGCTTGTTATACCAACTATGCTCACGGTAAGGGTGTTAATGTTGATACATACAGCGAATCCACTTATTTGCGCAAGACTTACAACGTAGCGGTTGGTGTTGACTTCCGCTTCTAATTAAGAATATAAATCTACAATCTATATGCGCCTTGCAGAATTCTGCAAGGCGTTTTTTTTTGTACATATGTTTTTAATTGGACTTTCCGTATTGGAATATAAAGATTAGATTTTGTAAAAATAAATTCCAATATTGCGAGTATTAACAGTTTTTTAATTATTTTTGCCAAACATAGTGAAACGATAGAATGCTTTAATATAAATTATATAATGATGAAACTCAAAACTTTAATTAATGTTAATGCGGCAGCTGCTTTGCTGTTGTCATTTGTGACAGCGTGTAGTGTGGAGGATACCCACGATTTGTCAAAAGATATTGATATGACGGTTGCCGTCGGTAATGGAATATCGCTTCCGCTTGGTTCTACCGAACAGATTATGCTCACCGAGATGATAGATCCCGAGAGTAGCGATGTGCTTGAAACCGATGCTACAGGCAATTATGTTATAAAAAAGGGTGATGATATAGACGAAACAAGTGTGGAGATAAAGGAGGTGGATGTAACCGTAAAGCCGATAAGCCACAGTGAAATGTTCGACCTTTATATTATCACTCATACAAAGGAGGAAATCGAGCACGCTAAAGCCGAGGTTATTGCCATAAAGGCTGATATGGAAAAGCAGGCTTTGGACAAAAGGAATGAGGCAAAAGTGTTGGCTGAAAAAACCAAGAACGAGGCGATAGCAAAGGCTGAAAAAGTTAAAGCCGATGCATACAAGCGTGCCGATGATTATATTATAGATCCTGTTCTTAATGCTGCTGCAAAAAAGAATGCTGATGATGCTTACCAAGAGGCTCTTGTAACCATAAATAAAAAATATGCAGAAACTATTAATGCCGTAGAAGAAGCGTATGTTGTTGCAATAGACGAAATCGACGAGCAGTATCGCGCTGTTCTTGCAAAGTATGACGAGGCTTTAGCTACGAATGTAGAGCTTGGTGAGATTGACCACGAGATTACCGGTGAAGAGGCAAAAATCAACTACGACCTGTTCGTAGATGTACCCGAAGAGGTTAAGGATATTGAAACGGTGGATTTTGAAGAACCTGCAGATTTGACCATTGACATTGCCATTGCGGTGCATGGTGAGGGGCGTGATGATTTCAGCGACTTGGTGAACACCATAAATCTCTATGGTAATGATAATGAAGAGAAATTCTATATCGGTGTTCCTAATTTTATTGTTTTTGAGGAAGGTGCCGATGTTGTTTCTTCTGAAGATGGAACATATAAAAAACTATATGTTCAGGGAGGTGCTACACACAAAGACGATAATAACAAGAACATTAAACATCTTACACGTACCTTTAAGATTAAAGGCTTCGATTTCACCAAGGATGATGTTGAAATTGAAAACGGTGCCATTGCTGTAAATAAAGAGTTTGCAGCAGAAGGACGTATTGTTGCTAATGCCATTGAAGTGAGCCTGGCCAATGCTTTGAAAATTAGTGATGTTACGCTTGATGCAACGGTTTCTTTGGGTAAGAAACAAAATAACGGTGAGTACTTGTTTACCCTTAAAAAGATTAAAGGTCTTTTTGCTCCCGAGATTGATCCTATCAGCATTGATGAGGTAGACTTGGATTTGGGCGAGGATATGGATTTTGTGTACGAGAATGGTGCAATATTTGATTTTGCCAATCCGCAAGTGAACCTTGTAATAAACAGCGGTGTGGCTCTTGAGACCGAAGCTACCATTGTGTTGCGTAGCTTTGATGACAAGGGCAACGAGATTACAACAGGTAAGGGTGTACAAATACCTCTTACAATAGTTGAGGGTGAGAACATCTATAACATAACCAATGATTTCTTCGCAACAGGTGAACCCAACCTCAGTTCTTTGCTTGCAAAAATTCCTCATAGTGTTAAAATAGAGGATATTAAACCTAAAATTGCAGATAAGGTGCAAGAGGTTACACTTGGTGAGAATATGAAGATAAGTGGTTCCTATGATATAAATATCCCAATGATATTTAACGAGGTTAAACTTACATATACCGAAACCATCGAGGATGTGCTTGGCGAAACACCTGAAGATATTACAGATTATGTGTCTGAAATCAAATCGGTATTGGTTGAGTTTGAGGCACTGAACACCGTTCCCGCCGATTTTAATGTTGACATTGTGGCGCTTGATAAAAATAACAGAAAAATCAATGGCGTGGTTGCCAACCTGGTTGACGAGGATGGTCGCCCGCAGACAATCAAGGCCGGTAAAGGGCACAACGAGGCGCCTGTAGCTACTAATGTGAAGATTGAGCTGAGTGTCGCAGATGGTCAGATAGAAAAGATATGCAACCTTGATATAAAACTAAATGGTCACGGTTACAATGTTACCCTGAATGAGAATGCATATATTGAATTGAAAAATATTGAAGTGACCATAGAAGAGCCCATTATAGTGGATATGAACTAATTGCAAACGCATAGAACAATAAATAAAAGCAAAATAATACGATTATGAAAAACATATTTTCAAATATAAAAAGAGCGTTCATCTTGTTGGTGTTCGTTGCCGTGGCTTTCGGAGCAAGCGCTCAGGCATTGCGCACCGGATATTTTATGGATGGCAATGTATATCGCTATCGTTTGAACCCTGCGTTGCAGAGTACACGCAACCACGTGGCTATCCCCGTATTGGGTGGTATTCAGGTGAATACAATGGGTAATGTTGGTGTTGGCTCATTCCTTTACGACAGTCCCACAAATGCCGATGAACTTGTAACATTTATGCATAGCTCTGTGAGTGCCGATGAATTCCTGGGTGAGCTCGAGGACGAGAACATAATGCGTATGGATTTGGATTTCACTCTTCTTTCTGTGGCTTTCAAGGCTTTTGGCGGTGTTAATACCATCGACCTCACAATGCGTTCCAACGTTGGTATGAATCTTCCCTATGGTATGTTCCGCTTTATGAAGGAGATGGGTAACAGCGATTACTCGTTCAGCGATATGAAGATGCAGACACGTAATTTCGCCGATTTGTCACTTGGTCACTCTCATAAGATAAACGAGGCGCTGACCATTGGCGGTCGCCTCAAGTTCCTCTTTGGCTTGGGGTATGCCGATGTGAATTTCGACCAAATGGATATACGCACAAGTGGCAGCAAATGGGAAATTGCAGCGCGTGGTGAGGCAAACATTGCTCTTGGCGGCGCGTTCAAGCACTCGAGCAAGCAGACCATTAGCGGCAAAACCGTTATCGACGGCTACGAGGATATTGCAGTAGGTATGCACGGTTTTGGTATGGGTATCGACTTGGGTGCCACATACGACCTTAGCGAGGTGTTGACCGATGGTCTTACCGTTTCGGCATCTATCACCGATTTGGGCTTTATCTCCTGGGGCAAGGCTGCACAGGCTGCCATAGCTCCTGAGGATAAGTTTGAATTCGCCGGTTTCGACCATATGGGCATACACTCAGGCAATAATTCCACAATTGATGACCAGTGGGAGAGTTTGCGTGACGATTTGGAGGATTTCTTTGCTCTTGAGGACAAGGGCGAGGGTGGGGTAACCACAGGCATCGGTGCAAAATTCAATTTAGGTGCCGAGTACAAAATGCCTTTCTACAATAAGTTGTCGGCCGGTTTCTTGTACACACACTGTTTTGATGATGTCTTTTCGTATGACCAGGCTTCACTTGTTCTTAACCTGTCGCCCAACAATGTGCTCGATTTTGCAGTGAGCGGTACAGCATCTACATTTGGTGCAGGCTTTGGTGCTATGGCAAATATCCATTGCCCGGGTTTCAGCTTCTTCATCGGTACCGATTGCTTCCTGGGTAAGGTTAACAGCCAGTTTGTTCCCATTGAGGATATGAATGCAAGTGTGTCGTTTGGTATAAACGTGGCTTTTGGCAATAACAAAAAGAAGGTTGCTTCTGTGGTTGAGTAACAGCCTGCTAAATATGAATACAACAACGGCTCCCCGCGGGGAGCCGTTGTTGTATTCTCGTCTATCTGTTTGCTATCTCTTTGCGGAATCTGCAGTAGTAGAGAATTGCTGCAGTTGTGAGCCCCACAGGCAGCCCGTAGGCAATGCCTATGCCTCCCAGGTTGAATATAAAGCCGAATATGTAGCTCACGGGCAGTGCAAGCATTATGTATGATATAAGTGCATAGATGCTCATAGGCTTTGTAACAGCTATGCCACGCAGAGCATTTGCATAGTTTATCTGTATGCCGTCGCTCACCTGGTAGGCAAGCATCGGTATGAGCATTGCAATGAACATCTTTTGTATTGAGGTGTCGGAGGTGAATGCTGCCGCAAGCTGGCATTTGAATATGATGATTCCCGTTGACAGCACGGCTGCCACTGCAAGAATAATGTGCAGGCTGGCGGTGGCTGTTTCGTTTACCTTCTCCCACTCTCCACGGCCGCGGTAGTGGCTTATGCGTATGCAGGATGCCGCTGCAATGCCGTAATAGACAAGGAAACAGAGCGAGCCTGTTGTGCACATCACCTGGAAGGCTGCAAGCTCCACTGCGCCAATCCACCCCATAAGCAGTGAGGCAAGAGAGAACGATGCGGTCTCCATTCCCATCTGCACGGCAAGCGGTGTGCCCACTTTGAACAGTTTTTTTACATCGCTCCGCTTGCTGCGGCGTGCCTTGAAGCCGCTTTTGTAGCTGCTGAACCTCTTTTGCCCTATGATAAACATTACAAAGAGCAGTGCCATAAGTACGCGTGATAGCAATGTGGCTATGCCGGCGCCTTTCAGTCCCATTTCGGGGAAACCGCATACACCGAATATGAGCAGGTAATTCATTACTACATTGGTAAAGTTACCTATTATAATAACCCATAATGCGGTTTTTGTAGCGGCTACGGTGTCGGTGAATTGCTTGAAGCTGTTGAAGAGTATTACGAATGGGAGTGAAGCGAGCAGGATGAGGAAGTAGGGGCGCATAAGCGGCAGCAGTTCCTCCGGTTGGTTCAGGTTGCCGATGTTTATGTACAGCAGGCTGTATGCAGCAATCACTATTGTGCCGAAAAGTATGTTTGCCCATATGCTGTCGCGGAACGAATGTCCCACGTTATCATTTTCCCGACGGCCGTAGAATGCTCCTATGATAGGTGTGGCTCCGTAACTGAAACCAAGCATAGCGAATATTCCCAGATTGAATATGTTGTTTACGAAACCGGCAGCGGAGAGGGCTGCACCGCTGTATTGTCCTACCATTATGGTGTCGATGAATCCCAATATCACGTTGCCAAGCTGTCCAAGCACTATGGGTGTACCCAAGCGTATGATGGTGGAGTAGTGCTTGCTGTATCGTTGGATAATATTGTTCATAGTTTCCTTTATTTACAATATTCGGCGGTTGTTTATGTTCACAAAAAAGCCTGCTTGCGGCAGGCTTTTTTGTGTTATCTTTATTTTACAGGTATTGCATCTATTCTTGCTTGGTGCCTGCCTCCTTCGAAAGGTGTGTTCAGGAATTTCTCCACACACAGCCTGGCGGTATCTTCGTCGATGAAGCGCCCCGGCATTACAAGAATGTTGGCATCGTTGTGCTGGCGTGCCAACTCGGCAATCTGTGGTTGCCAGCAGAGGGCACCGCGAATAGCTGTGTGGTGGTTTACCGACATATTTATGCCGTTACCTGTACCGCATATTGCAATGCCGGTTTCAAGCTCTCCGCTCTCTACTGCATTTGCAAGGGCGTGCCCGAATTCAGGGTAGTTGCAGCTATCGGTGCTGTTTGTTCCAAAGTCCTTGTAGCTGTAGCCCCACTCGGTGAGCCACTGTTTCACGGTCTCTTTAAGCGGGTAGCCTGCGTGGTCGCTTGCCAGTCCTATTATTTTGCTCATATCCTTTTGTGCTGAAATATTACATCATTGCCTTTACCTGCTCGTAAACGTTCTGCGCGGTGAAGCCGAGCTTCTCGTCGAGCACTTTGAAAGGTGCCGAGTAACCAAACGACTCCAAGCCATAAACCTTGCCACAGGGGCCTACAAGGCCTTGAAGGTTGCAAGGGAGGCCGGCGGTGAGGCCGAATATCTTGGCATCGCGCGGCAGTATGCTCTCCTGGTACTGTGTGGGCTGTGAACGGAACAATCCCTCAGATGGTACCGATACGATGCGCGTCTTTATACCATCCTCTTTAAGTAGTTTGGCGCCCTCGACAAGTGTTGATACCTCGGAACCCGACGCAAGGAGTATTATGTCGTAATCCTCGTCGGAACCTGCTATGACGTATGCACCCTTGTCGGCATCGGCATAGTTTGTTCCTTCGGGCAGGTTGTTTACATTCTGGCGCGAGAAGATGAGGCCTGTGGGTGTGCAGTCGTTCTCCATAGCCAGCTTCCAGGCTTGTGTGGCCTCGTTTACATCGGCGGGGCGCAGTACCAGCATTGAGTTACGGCCGTGGTGGTTTTTTACCTTTTCCATAAGGCGCACCTGTGCCTCCTGCTCCACGGGCTCGTGTGTGGGGCCATCCTCACCCACGCGGAATGCATCGTGCGACCAGATGAACTTGACGGGAAGCTCCATAAGGGCTGCCATACGTATTGCGGGTTTCATATAGTCGCTGAACACAAAGAATGTGCCGCAGGCTGCTATTACACCACCGTGCAGTGCCATACCTATGCAGAGACAGGCCATTGTGAGCTCCGAAACGCCGGCGTGCAGGAATGCTCCTGTGAAGTCACCGGGGGTAAAGGCGTGTGTCTTTTTAAGGAAACCGTCGGTCTTGTCGCTGTTGCTTAGGTCGGCCGACGAAACAATCATATTCTCGTACTTTTCGGCAAGAATACCAAGCACTGTTGCCGAAGCGTTACGGGTGGGTGCATCGGCCTTCTGCTCAATGGCATCCCAGTCTATTGTGGGGTGTACGCCACCGAACCACTCGGCAAGTTTTACGGCCTTGTCGGGGTTGGCTGCCGCCCACGCAGCCTTCTGCTGCTTGCGCTCTGCCACTATGTTGCGTAGCTCGGCAAGGCGGTTGTCGTACATTGCTTTCACCTCGGGGAAGAATACGAAGGGGTTTTCCACATCACCACCCAGGTTCTTTATGGTATTTACATATGCATCGCCACCGAGGGGTGCTCCGTGCGTTGCACAATCGAATTCGTAGCTTGTGCCATCGGCGCGGCGTGCTCCCTTACCCATCACGGTGTTACCGATGATGAGGGTGGGGCGCTCCTGCTCTGCTTTGGCCTCGTTGAGGGCTGCGCGTATGGCATCGCAGTCGTTGCCATCGATGGTTATCACCTTCCAGCCCCAAGCCTCGTATTTCTTTGCGGTATCTTCCCACATTACCTGGTCGCAACGTGTAGACAGCTGAATTTGGTTGGCATCGTAGAACATAACGAGGTTGTTCAACTTAAGGAAGCCTGCCATACGGCCTGCGCCCTGTGAAATCTCCTCCTGTACACCACCGTCTGAAATGAAGGCATATATTGTCTGCCCCATAACCTCCTTGCCCAAGCGTGCCTCAAGGAACTTGGCTGCTATGGCTGCACCCACCGCATAGGTGTGGCCCTGTCCCAATGGGCCCGATGTGTTTTCGATACCACGGGCAAAGTTTACCTCGGGGTGTCCGGGTGTTGCGCTGCCCCATTGACGTAGCTCCTTGAGCTCGTCCATCGTATATTTGTCGCAGAGCGCAAGTACCGAATAGAGCATAGGCGACATATGGCCGGGGTCGAGGAAGAAACGGTCGCGACCTTCCCACAATGGATTCTCGGGGTCGAAAACCATAAACTCGGAATAGAGAACGTTTATGAAATCGGCACCTCCCATTGCACCGCCGGGGTGTCCCGATTTAGCTTTCTCTACCATTGCCGCAGAAAGAATACGGATGTTGTCCGCAGCTTTGTTCATCAGTTGCTTGCTGTTCATATCTTTTATTTTATTTGTAAAGCGCGCTGCTTTTTTGTAGCTCTGTTGCGCTTATTATGTTACTTATAATTTAACTGCAAAAATAGTACTTTTTGTTTGAAAGTGGAGCATAATTGAGCAACGATTTTCCATTATTTATACTTTATATTTTGACAATATCGTTTTTTAAGAGCTTTTCACTCTTTAGAATTTTTATTTGCTCTCTTTTATGCTATCTTCGCTTTATAAATTTTAGTAAAATGCTTGTAAATATAATAGCAAAAGAGCTGGGGCTTGCCCCCACGAACGTGCGTAACACGGTGGAACTGCTCGACGGCGGTGCCACGGTGCCTTTTATAGCGCGTTACCGCAAGGAGGCGACAGGCTCGATGGACGAGGTTGCCGTGGGCAATGTAAAGGATATGTACGAGAGGTTGCAGACGCTTATGCAGCGCAAGGCAACCATTGTGGCCACAATAGAGGAGCAGGGGCGCCTCACCGAGGAACTGAAACGACGCATAGACGGTTGCTTCGATGCCGTGGAGTTGGAGGATATTTACCTGCCATACAAACCCAAGCGCCGCACCCGTGCCACCATTGCACGCGAGCGAGGCTTGGAACCACTTGCCGACCTTATATGGTTGCAACAAACGGGTGATATTACGGGCAAAGCGCGTATGTATATAAATAATGATGTGCCTACGGTGGAAGATGCCATTGCCGGTGCATCGGATATTATTGCCGAGCGTGTTTCTGAGGACGAGGGGGCGCGCACGGCAATGCGCAGGCTGTTTGCCCGCCGTGGTGTCTTGTCGTCGCGTGTTGTTAAGGGAAAGGAGCCCGACGGCATCAAATACTCCGATTACTACGAGTGGCAGGAGCCTGTAACACGCATAACATCGCATCGTCTGCTTGCCATAATGCGTGGCGAGGAGGAGGGTTTCCTGCGTATGAGCATTGCGGTTGACGGCGACGAGGCACAGGAACAGCTGTTCCGCCGCTTCGTCAGGCGCGGCTCACCCGTGAGGAACATAATGGAGGCTGCTGTGGCCGATGGCTTCAAACGCCTGCTTGCACCCTCTATGGAGAATGAAACGCGCGCCAATATTAAACAGAAGGCCGATGACGAAGCTATTGCTGTGTTTGCCGATAATCTGCGCCAGTTGCTTTTGTCATCGCCTCTGGGCCAAAAGGCGGTGCTTGCCATAGACCCGGGCTTCCGCACCGGTTGCAAGGTTGTGGCGCTCGACAAGCAGGGCAATCTGCTGCACCACACCGTGATATACCCGCATCCGCCGCACAACGACCGCGAAGGGGCTGCCGATACAGTAGCCTCGCTTGTGGAACGATATGGCATAGAGGCGTATGCAATAGGTAACGGCACTGCGGGGCGCGAAACCGAGGAATTTGTGCGTCGCTTGGGCCTTGCCCCCGAAATATTTGTGGTGAATGAAGATGGTGCATCGGTCTATTCGGCATCGGCTGTGGCACGTGAGGAGTTCCCCGACGAGGATGTAACGGTGCGCGGCGCGGTCTCTATCGGTCGTCGCCTGATTGACCCGCTGTCGGAACTTGTGAAAATAGAGCCGCGCTCCATTGGAGTGGGGCAGTATCAGCATAGTGTGGACCAGGGCAAGCTGAAGGATAGGTTGAATGTGGTGGTGGAAAGTTGTGTAAATCTTGTGGGTGTGAACCTGAATACTGCCACCAAGCAGATACTCACTCATATATCGGGCTTGGGGCCGGCACTTGCCGAGAATATTGTGAAATATCGTGCGGAGAATGGCGATTTCCGCTCACGCAAAGCGTTGTTGAAGGTGCCACGCTTAGGTAACAAGGCTTTTGAACAGGCGGCAGGCTTTTTGCGCGTGGTTGGTGGCAAGGAGTTGCTTGACAATACTGCCGTGCATCCCGAATCGTATGGCATTGTAGAGAAGATGGCGGCCGACCTTGGTGTGAGCCTTGAGGATTTTATCACCGATGGCGAGCTGCGCAAACGTGTGGTGCTTAAGAACTATATAACCGACAAGGTAGGTATGCCCACACTCAATGATATTATGGATGCGCTCAACAAACGGGGGCTCGATCCGCGTGAAAAGGCGCGTGCTTTTGCCTTTGATGCTAACGTGCACGAAATTGAGGACCTGCGCGAGGGTATGGTGCTGCCGGGCCTTGTGAGCAATATCACTGCCTTTGGTGCTTTTGTCAATATAGGTGTGCACCAGGATGGGCTTGTGCATATATCGCAGCTTGCCGACCGCTATGTCTCCTCCCCCGCCGATGTGGTGAAGCTGGGGCAGCAGGTGATGGTGCGTGTGGTGGAGGTCGATTTGAAGCGCCGCCGCATAAGTCTTAGTATGAAGGGCACGTAGGTGGATTGAATTTTGTCGTTATAGCAACCTTGTGGCGATATTCGTGATGTATATTTGCATTCTCTAATATCAAAAAGTATGAAAAATAATCAAAAAGTACCAAGTATTTATGATGAGGCAAATGCGTATCTCATGCCGGAAGTAGATGAGCAGTATACAAAAACGTTTAAAAGTCTTTCAGATGATGAAAAGGTTTTCATTGCGCAATATCCAACATATGCAGCTAAATTTTATTTGAATTCAAAAACAGCAAAAAAAGCGGTAGAAAATTTAGATGGAAAAAGTAATGGATATGCAGATGCTATAAGACATTGCTATTGGTGTGCATTGAATCAGATGTATGTTGGCTATAATTCATCTTTAGCTGAAATATATGGCAATGCTCATGAAAATATACCTAATAATGATGCAAAAAAAATGGATTTGCATAATAATTCGGTAGGTTATTCGTTGGGTAAAATAGGGCTAATTAAAGGCTGGGATGAAAAGGAATTGTTTAATAACGTAATTAAATCTGCAAAAGATGGAATGTTGCAAATTGGTTTGTAGGACTTCCCTCTTACCTGTATTTTGTTTGTTTATACTGTGCTCGTGTGGCCCTTCGGAACACGAACTTCTATTCTCTTTTGATAAACAAGCTGTGGGGGTGCCATTTTCATTTGCACAATATTGTGAGAATGAGTATGATAGCATCTATGTTCTACATCCTTATGCGAATGTGGATAAAGGGGTGTTTGCAAAACTGAAAATGTCGGATAGCTTAAGGGGACGTTGTAGAGCGAATACAAACTTTGACTACTTTTCTACACTGCTTTTCGTGAGCGATGGTGTCGTTGAGGCATATTCGGAACCGGGTTTTGGTGATGCTTGTTTTTCTTCAATATTTATTCCCGAGGATTTTGTTGCCTTTCCTTTTGAACAATGTTTTGTTTTGAATGAAAATCGTTATGTTTCATTGTGCAAATAGCATTAAATATAGATAAACAAAAAAAATCGAGGTGCACGCACCTCGATTTTTTTTGTTTATGCTAAATGGATTTTTAGCAAATCTTGCGAGAACCGTCGCCGATAACAACGTCGTAAACTTTAGGCTGCTTGCCATATTTCTCGTTGTAACGCTCGTTGGCTTTCTCAATGAAGATATCGTAAAGTTCCTCTTTTACAAGGTTGATGGTGCAACCGCCGAAACCGCCACCCATCATACGAGAACCGGTAACACCGCAGTCGATAGCAATGTCTACCAAGAAGTCGAGCTCCTCGCAGCTTACATCGTAATCCTTGCTCAAACCAAAGTGTGTCTCGTACATCTTCTTACCTACGGTCTCGTAGTCGCCTGCCTCCAAAGCAGCACATACGTCGAGCACGCGGACAACCTCGCCGATAACATATTTTGCACGGCTGTAATCCTCGGGCTTCAACTCGGCCTTAACCTCCTCGAGCATCTCGAAGTTTGCATCACGCAAAGACTCTACCTCGGGGTGTTTAGCCTTGATGAGCTCTGCTACGTGCTCGCAGCTCAAACGACGCTCGTTGTAGGGCGAACCTGCCAACTCGTGCTTAACGCAAGTGTTAACGAGAACCAATCTGTAACCTGTGGGTTTGAAGGGGAAGTACTGGTACTCAAGGTTGCGGCAGTCGAGGCGGATGAGGCTGCCTGCCTTGCCGAATACGCTGGCAAACTGGTCCATAATACCGCACTTAACGCCAATGTAGTTGTGCTCTGTAGCCTGGCCCACCTTAGCAAGCTCAAACTTGTCAACCTTGTTGTCGCCGAACATATCGTTCAAAGCGAAAGCGAATGTACTCTCCAAAGCTGCCGATGAAGACATACCTGCGCCGAGGGGTACATCACCTGCAAATGCAGTGTTGAAGCCCTTAACGTCAACGCCACGTTTAATCATCTCGCGGCATACACCGAAGATGTAACGTGCCCAAGATGCGCGGGGTGCATCCTCCTCGTTAAGACCGAACTCCACGTAGTCCTTCTCGTCGATAGAGTATGCGCATACCTTGTCTGTGCCGTTAGCCTTAATCTCGGCCATAATACCTTTGTTCACTGCACCGGGGAATACAAAACCATTGTTGTAGTCGGTGTGCTCGCCAATGAGGTTGATGCGGCCGGGAGAGGCGTAGATGCTTCCTGTTGTACCATCGAAGTGTTTGATGAATCTACTTCTTACGAAATCTATATCCATAGCTTTAATAATTTTATAGGTTAGTTATTGAATGTTTATAATATGTGTTTGTTACTTCTTTGCGGGTTTTGAACCAACAAGTGCATAGAACAAGAGGTATGCTGCACAGAATACAACTACCCAGAAGCTGGTGATGTAGTTGGTAGCATCGGCAACAGCTGCCTGGATGGCCATCATCACGGCGCAACCGAATACCATTGTCATAAAGATACCCGAAGCGATAGCTGTGTACTTGCCAAGGCCCTCAACAGCCATATTGAAGATGGCACCCCACATAACCGATGTGCAAAGACCTACAAGCAGGAATGCGAAGATACCAACGGGGATGGGCTGCCAAATGAGAATCAACTGGCCCCAATCTACACCGGGGAACGATACGATTACGTCGGTGGGAGCATACATACCGAACAATACGAGAACGAGTGTTGCGATAGATACTGTAGTAATCATAGCGCGGCTCGATACCTTGTTACCGATACCTGCACCAACGAAACGGCCGATGAGCATCATAAACCAGTAAACGGCTACAAGCATACCCACTGTACCTGCGGGGATACCGTCGGCAATAAGATACTGCTGAACGAAGTTAGGTACACCTACCTCAATACCCATATACAGGAAGATAGCCAATGCACCGAGTGCAAAGTGACGATAGCTCATAGCACCCTTGATGAGGCTGAGCTCAACGGGAGCCTGCTCGGGCTCTTCAATCTTTGTGAAAGAGATAACGATGAATGCGATAACGAAGATTGCGAGGGCAATCATAAGCGCGGGAGTAGCGTCGGCAATTTTAGCCTTTGTAGCATCGGAGATGAGAGCACCCATAAGGATGTAGCAAGCTACAGCTGCAGATGAGTTGAACACACCACCAATCTGAATGAGCTGGTTACCGCTGTTACCGCCACCACCCAAGAGGTTGAGCATAGGGTTTACAACGCAGTTGAGGATACACATACAAAGACCTGCGATGAATGCACCTACAAGGTAAACACCGAATACAAGGCCCAGGTTCTGCTCAACGTCGAGCAAACCGCTCACCCACTGAATGAGAATACCTGTTGCACCTACTGCAAGACCGATGAGAGCGGTCTTTTTGTAACCGAACTTTGATATGAGCATACCTGCGGGGATACCCATTACCAAGTAAGCAACAAAGTTACCATAGTTACCAATCTGTGCAAGCACGTTTGAGATAGGACCCTGGTTTTTGATAATGGTTGCCATAGGTGTACACAAGTTTGTAACGAAGGCAATCATTGCGAAGAGCGCAATCATAACGATAATGGCTCCCCATTGTTTCTTTTGATTACTCATAATGTTTTAATTTTTATTTATTAGGTTTGTTAATAATGTCCTTTCCTTATTTCTCAACGCCAAACTTGTAAACGGTTACCTGTGAGTACTCCTCGCCGGGTTTGAGAACTACGCTGGGGAAATGTGCGCGGTTGGGTGAGTCGGGGAAGTGCTGTGCCTCGAAGCAGATGGCACTGCGTTTGGGGAATGTGGCGCCCTGCCAGCCGGCGAAACCGCTGTGCCAGTTCGATGTATATACCTGCACGCCGGGCTCGGTGGTGTAAACCTCCATTGTGCGGCCGCTCACGGGCTCGGTAACTTTGGCTGCGAAACTCAACTCGCCCACCTCTTTTTTATTTAATACGTAGCAGTGGTCGTAGCCTGCGCCGTGCTTAATCTGCTCTTCGTCGGCATCGATGCGTGCACCTACCTCTGTGGGTGTGGTGAAATCGAATGCTGTGCCTTTGACGGGTACGATGGTGCCATAGGGTACCGATGTGTCGTCGATGGGAACAAAGAAATCGGCGTTTATTTCGCAAATAAGATTGTCTATTGTGGCTGTGGGGTTTGCAATGCCCGACAATGAGAAGAAACCGTGGCTTGTGAGGTTCACAATGGTTGTTTTGTCGGTTGTAGCTTTGTATGTGATTTTGAGCTCGTTCTCATCGCTCCAGGAGTATACTACGGTAATGTCGAGTTCGCCGGGGAAGCCCTCTTCCATATCGGCCGAAACGTAGTGTAGTTTAAGTGTTTGTGCATCAACCTGCTCTGCATCCCAAACACGGGCGTGGAAACCGGTGGGGCCACCGTGCAGGTGGTTGGGGCCGTTGTTTATTGCAAGCCGGTACTCCTTGCCCTCAATTGTGAACTTGCCTTTGCAGATGCGGTTACCGTAGCGGCCTACCAATGTGCTCAAGAAAGGTTCGGGGCTTGCAAGAAGGTTGTCGATGCTGTCGTGCCCTTGGATGACGTTGGCGTAGTTGCCATTCCTGTCGGGTACCATAATGGTACAAATGGCTCCGCCATAATTGGTTATTGCAACTTCGCTGCCTTGCTTGTTTTTAAGAATGAACAGCGCTGTCTCTTTGCCGCCTACGTTCTTTTTGAAATCGGCAGCTTTCAATTGCGATAAGTTTTCTGTACAGCTCATATTTTTTTATTTGCTTAAAAATTGCTCGGGTGTAAAATGGTGCAAAAGCCATTGCCTGTGCCCTTGCGCCCTATTTTGTGCCAATAATATTGCAAATAAAATAAAAATATGTTTTACCGCAAAAAAATGTGGTGGAATTTTTAGAACTTGATTGAATTTCTTTCAAATAATTAATATGTAATGTTGTATTCCCAACGTTTGAACATTTGTTTGTTATAAAATGTTGCCTTATGTTCAGGGGGTGATGTGGGCAAGCAGGTCGGCCACTATGAAGCAGCTGCCGCCAATGAAAATGAAATCTTTTTCCGTTGCCTCTTTTCGTGCAGCCTCCAATGCGCAGCCCACGGTGGGGTAGCAGTTGCCTCTCAATCCGTGTTCTGCCGCTTTGCGGCATAGCTCCTCGGCAGGCATAGCACGCTTTATGCTTGCTTGTGTAAAGTAATATACAGCATTGCGTGGCATTATAGAGAGTACGGTTGTTATGTCCTTGTCGCTCACCATACCGAAAACAATGCGCAAGGTGTCGCACTCCTGTTGTGCAAGCTGGTGGGTTACATACTCTATGCCGCCGATGTTATGCCCTGCATCGCACACGGTGAGCGGGCTGTCGCCTATTTTCTGCCAGCGGCCCATAAAACCGGTGAGGCTGCATACGTTGGCGAATCCTTTTTGTACGTTGTCTGTGGTGATTTTGTAATCTTTTTTCAAAAGTTGGCGCAAGGCGGTAAGTATGGTGCGGGTGTTTTTTATCTGGTATTCCCCGGCAAGTTCACCTTTGATTATGCCATAATCGGCAGTGGTGTACTCGATGCCTTCTTGCGTGGGGTTGGCCGATATTAGGGTGTTCTCGTCCTGCGCAAAAATGATGGGCGCTCCTTCGTTTGCTGCCTTTTCTGTAAATATTTTTCTTGTTTCGGGCGTGGCCTCGCCTATTATAACCGGTGTGCAGGGCTTTATGATGCCCGCCTTCTCGGCGGCAATTGCAGTGGTTGTGCTGCCGAGGAACTGGGTGTGGTCGAGGCTGATGTTGGTGATGATGCACAGGTCGGGGGCTATGATGTTTGTGCAGTCGAGCCTGCCGCCAAGCCCCACCTCAATGATTGCCACATCTACCTGTTCCTGTGCAAAATAGGTAAATGCCATAGCTGTGGTGAGTTCGAAAAACGATGGTGACAGCGGTTCGAAGAAACTCCTTTCCCTCTCCACGAAATCTATGACAAACTGCTTGCTTGCAGGCGTACCGTTTACTCTTATGCGCTCGCGAAAATCTATAAGGTGGGGCGAGGTGTAGAGCCCCACCTTGTAGCCTGCTGCTTGCAATATGGCAGCAAGGGTGTGCGAGGAGGAGCCTTTGCCGTTGGTGCCCGCTACGTGTATTGTGCGGAATTTGCGGTGCGGGTTACCCAGGTGGTTGTCTATTGCAATGGTATTTGCAAGCCCCTCTTTGTAAGCAGCACCGCCTACTTGCTGGAAGGGCGGTGCGCAGTTAAAGAGATAATCGACTGTTTCGTCGTATGTCATAGCCGTTGTTGTTTTAGGTATTAGTCGAAGAAATTCTTGAAGCGGCGGAATATCTGCTCCTTGATGCTTTCGCTGGGGCGGAAGTTATCCGATTCCTTGAAGTTCTCCATCGCCTTTTTTTCGTCGCGTGAGAGCGATTCGGGGATGTAGACGCTCACGTTCACCACAATGTCGCCGCGCCCATATCCATTGAGCGATGGCAATCCTTTGCCACGCAGACGCAATACCTTGCCGGGCTGTGTGCCGGCATCTATGGTTACTTTGGCCTTGCCCTCTATTGTGGGTATCTCGGCCACACCGCCCAATGTGGCTGTGGGTATGTCGAGCAACAGGCTGTAAATGAGGTCGTTCTCATCACGTACAAGTTGCGGGTGCTTCTCTTCCTCCACCTGTATGAGCAGGTCGCCGGGGATACCGTTGTGTTTGCCTGCATTACCCTTGCCGCGCATCGACAGCTGCATTCCGCCTGCAACGCCTGCGGGTATCTGCACCTCCACAACCTCTTCGCCCATAATAACGCCCTCGCCATTACAGTGCTTGCACTTGTTCTTTATTATTTTACCTGTTCCGTTACAGTTGGTGCAGGCAACCTCGGTGCGCATCATTCCAAAGAAACTCTGTTGTGTGCGCACCACGCGTCCTGTACCGCCGCACTCGGGGCAGGTTTCCATAGCATTGCCTTCGGCACCGCTGCCGCCGCAATGCCGGCAGGCTACATTTTTCTTTAGCTTGAACTTCTTGGTTACGCCGTTGGCAATCTCTTGCAGTGTGAGTTTAACCTTTACACGAAGGTCGCTGCCGCGGAATTTTGCAGGGCCCGTACTGCGGCCGCCGCCAAAACCGCTGAAGCCGCCGAATCCTCCGCCACCGCCGAAGATGTCGCCGAACATAGAGAAGATATCGTTTATATCCATTCCTTGTCCGAATCCTCCGGCACCGCCTGCACCGCTCACGCCTTCGAAACCGAACTGGTCGTAACGCGCCTTTTTGTCGGGGTCGCTCAGTACGCTGTACGCCTCGGCTGCCTCCTTGAACTTCTCCTCGGCCTCTTTGTTGCCGGGGTTCTTGTCGGGGTGGTACTCTATAGCCTTTTTGCGGTAGGCTTTCTTTATGTCGCTTGCCGATGCATTCCTGTCAACGCCAAGCACTTCATAGTAGTCTCGTTTTGCCATATTCTTATGTTATTCGCCCACAGCAACCTTTGCGTGGCGTATTACTTTATCGTTTAGTATATAACCTGTTTGAACACAATCCAATACCTTGCCCTTGAGGCTCTCCTCGGGTGCGGGTATCATAGCAATTGCTTCGTGGTAGTCGGTGTCGAAATCCTTACCCTCGGTTTCAATCTTCTGCAAGCCGTTCTGCTTTAATATACCAATGAATTTGTTATATATGAGCTCCACTCCTGTGAGCATATCGGCTGCACTTTCGTCTTTCGACATATTCTGTATTGCGCGCTCAAAGTCGTCGAGCACGGGCAGAATGGATTCTATTGCCTTCTCGCCGCCGTTCTTTATGAGTTCGGCTTTCTCCTTTATGGTGCGTTTGCGGTAGTTGTCGAACTCGGCAACCTGTCGCAAGTATTTATCCTCCAGCGAGGCTACCTTCTCGTTTGCCTCGTCGAGCTGTTTTTGTAGCAATTCCTCGCCTGTGAGCTCGGTGGTTTCTTCTGTTGCAGCCTGCTCCTGTGCGGGCTCGGCTATGTTGTTTGTTTCGTCTATCTTTTCGTTCTCCAACTCGTTATTCATTTCTTTTTCGCTCATAACTGTTTCTTGTTTTGTACATTTGAGGTATAACAAATAGCTTGCCAAAAGGGTTTTTGGCATAACTTTTCGGCAAAGTTACTCTTTTTTATATAAATAAATATGCCATTTTGGCATCTTTTCTCTTTTTTCGTTCTCTTTGGTGGCAGTTCGTGTCATAATTTAACGTGTAATTGCTATCTTTGCGGGTAAATATATAACACTTATTCTATGAATATTGAAAAGACCGCTTTTTTCTCTTTGGCATTTATGTCGCTGCTCCCTTCGCAGGCTGTGGCCGATGAAACCGAGAAACCCAATGTGTTGCTTATATACGCCGATGATTTGGGATATGGCGATGTGGGTTGTTACGGGGCACCAACTGTTCCCACGCCCAACATCGATTCCCTTCGCCGTCAGGGAGTCTTGTTTACGAATGCCTATGCCACGGCGTCTACAAGCACCCCTTCGCGATACTCGTTGCTCACGGGCGTATATGCTTGGCGCAGAGAGGGTACCGATGTGGCGGCAGGCGATGCGGCTATGATTATAAACCACCAAAATACAACGGTGGCCGATGTATTCAAGAAATCGGGCTACCGCACTGCCGTTTTCGGTAAATGGCACCTGGGTTTGGGTGCAGTTACCGGCAAGCAGAATTGGAATGAAAGGGTGTCACCTTCGCCCGCAGATTTGGGCTTCGACGAGCACTATATTATGGCTGCCACGGCCGACCGCGTACCTTGTGTTTTTATAGAAGACGGGGTGGTGGCAGGCTACGATTCCACAGCGCCGATAGAGGTTAGCTATAAAACGAATTTTGCGGGTGAGCCCACAGGCAGGGAGAATCCCGAACTGTTGTATAACTTAAAGTCGAGCCACGGGCATAATATGTCCATTGTCAACGGAATAGGTCGCATTGGTTATATGAAAGGCGGGGGCAGCGCGCTTTGGAAGGATGAGAATATAGCCGACTCCATAACCGCCCGTGCGGTCGATTTCATACGCTCCAATGCCGATGAACCGTTTTTTGTCTATTTTGCCGCCAACGATGTGCACGTGCCCCGCTTCCCGCATCCGCGCTTCAGAGGTACAAGCGGTATGGGGCTGCGTGGCGATGCCATAGTGCAGTTCGACTGGTCGGTGGGGCGGCTTGTGGCGGCCTTGCGCGAGTGTGGCATCTTGGATAACACGCTCATTATTCTCACCAGCGACAACGGTCCTGTAACAGATGACGGATATGCCGACAGGGCCGATGAACTTTTGGGTAGTCACAAACCCACAGGTGGGTTGCGCGGTGGCAAATACAGCGCCTTTGAGGGTGGTGCCCGCGTGCCTTTCATTGTGTCGTGGCCGGCTGTGGTGCCTTGCGGTGGTGAGTGTGGCAGCCTGGTGTCGCAGGTCGATTTTCTACCCACAATGGCGGCACTTGTGGGCGTTGAGGCTCCTGCCGATTCGTTTATAGATGGAAAAAATGCTCTTGCTGCCTGGCTTGGCGACGAAAATTCATCGCGCGAGTATGTCATTACTCAAGCGTCTAATCACACATTGACGCTGCGCACGGCTATGTGGAAATACATAGAACCCAAAGGCGGCCCTGCAATGGTGCCTTGGGGCCCGCAGATAGAAACCGGATATTCGCTTGAACCCCAGTTGTACGATATGCGCGGGTACGAATATAATAATGTGGCCGGCAGTTTCCCTGCCGTGGTGAATGAAATGAAACAGCTTATGCAAGCCGAAAAGGATAAGAAAACAGAATAGCAAAGTGATGGACAGCATAATAACACGCGAGCAGAGCGCTGCTCTCGACAATCTAAAGATAAAGGCTATAAATCCTATGCAGGAGAGTGCCATTGTGCATTGCCGCGGTGGGGGTAGTATGATATTGTTGTCGCCCACGGGTACGGGAAAGACATTGGCCTATCTGCTGCCATTGCTCGAGCGCATAGACGAGTGCCGTGCCCGAGATGTGCAGGCAATGGTAATTGTTCCCACCCGCGAACTTGCCAGGCAGGTGAACGAGGTGTGGCGTGGTATGAAGGTGCCACACCAAATGGTTGCGCTCTATGGCGGCCGCCCGGTGGAACAGGAGGCTGCTATGTTTGCCGGCGCATCGCCCGTGGTTGTGGTAGGTACGCCCGGTCGTCTTATCGACCATATAAAAAAGGGAACATTCGCCGTGGATGCCTGTTCGCTTGTGGTTATAGACGAGTTTGACAAATGCCTGGAAATGGGCTTTCGCGACGAGATGGAGAGCCTGCTGGCTCTTATGCCTGCGGTGCAGGCACGCTATCTGTTGTCGGCTACCGATGCACCCGAAATACCTCTCTTTGCGGGAACCGCCTATGGCAAACCGCTCGATTTCCGTACCGATGGAGCGCAGCCGCTTGCACGCACGTCGTTCTACAGCGTTACTACAACCCCCGATGAACGTTTACAATCGCTATTCCGTCTTTTGTGCTCGTTCAACGGCGAGCCTGCGATAGTATTTTGCAATTTCCGCGAGAGTGTCGATGAGGTACGTGCCTTCCTCTCCAAAAACGGATTGCGCTGCGCGGCCTATCACGGTGCTATGGAGCAGAAGGATAGAGAACTCGCGCTATACCGTTTCACAGCCTCCTGTACCAATATCCTTGTAAGCACGGACATAGCTGCACGAGGGCTCGACATAAAGGATGTAAAACACGTGGTGCACTACCAGCGTGCCCTGAGTGCCGATATCTTCACCCACCGCAACGGGCGCACAGCCCGTTGGGAGGCTCTGGGTGCTGTATATATGTTAGCCTTCGAGGGTAAGGAATTGCCCGACTATGTTCCCGAAATGGTCGAGGAGTATGCATTGCCGCGTAAGGCTGTGTTGCCGCAGGCGGCGCAGTGGGCGGCAATATATGTGGGCAAGGGTAAGCGCGACAAGATAAGCCGTGGCGACCTTGCAGGCTTCTTTATGAAAAAGGGTGGCCTGCGTGCCGACGAGGTGGGCACCATTATGGTGTTCGACCGCTACTCCTATGTGGCTGTGAAGATGAACAGGATGCGCGATGTGCTGAAAACCGTGCAGGGTGAAAAAATCAAGGGTATTAAAACCATATTCGAACCGGTGAGGGGGTAATCTGCTTTTTTGCCCGAATGTGTTGTGATTCATTCTTTTTTGTTTATATTTGCGAAAAATAAATATTTGTAAACCAATAAAAAAGAAAAGCTATGAAAAACGGAAAACAACTGTTTGGAAGGGCGTTGCCTTTAATATCCTTAATGTTTTGTATGTTTGTGGTGCTTCCTGCAAGTGCGCAGAGTAACCTGCAGAAGATAAACGAAGCTCTAACGATTTTGAATAATTCTATTTCGAATTTAAACAATCAAATAAACAACAATAACTCGAATAACAGTTATAACTATAATTCAAACAGTAATTACAACTCGAATAGTAATTACAACTCAAACAATAGTTATGACTACAGCGACGACTATGATTCGTCGAATGAAATAGCAACAAGTAATCGTCAGAGAGCATATGATAATATGGCTAACCGCGCAGCCAAGTTATACAGTGACCTCACTGCAAAACGATATTCAGGCAGTTCAAGAACGCATTCTACCGATGTTTCAACCTACAACAAATTGCGTCGCGAGATGCGCAAATACCGCAATCAGGCAAGACGCGAAGGTATAATTCTGCAAAAGTCGGAATATGAGGATTTGTCTGTAAACTGACAAGCGCGTGCATTTGTAAGCATAAACAGCAGTTCCCGTGGGAACTGCTGTTTATGCTTTGTGTATATTCAATTGTTGCACAAATGGCGCTTAAATGTGCTGCTTTGTGCAATTTTATGCATTAAAAACGAATATTTGTCAGGCTGTTGATAACTTTTTTTAGCAAAAAGGCAAAAAAATGTTGTTGTAGTTATTCTCTCTTAAAAAAAGAGCTATCTTTGCACCTTTCTTTGTTGAATATCACAAGGAAAGGCTGCCGGTGCGCTTTGCTGCCACAGCAGTCTCGTTTTATTTTTATAAGGCAGAAAATAAACTATAATACATAACGATTTTTTTTGATTATGAAGAAGATTAATTTTAATGCAGGGCCCTCTGTTATGCCACAAGAGGTATTTGATGCTGCTGCAAAGGCTGTTCTCGATTTTAATGGCATTGGCCTCTCTATATTGGAAATAAGCCACCGTTCAAAGGATTTCGTAGCTGTGCTTGACGAAGCGCGTGCGCTTTTCAAAGAGATACTCGATATCCCCGATGGATACACAACACTTTTCCTCGGCGGTGGTGCAAGTATGCAGTTCTGTATGGTGCCTTATAACTTTCTCAAGACAAAGGCTGCATATCTAAACACCGGTACCTGGTCGCTGAAGGCGCTGAAGGAGGCGCAGATTCTTGGTGAGGCCGTTGAGGTAGCTTCTTCAAAAGACAAGCTCTACAGCTATATTCCCAAGGATTATGTAATCCCTGCCGATGCCGATTATTTCCACATTACCACAAACAACACCATCTATGGTACCGAAATTCGTCACGACATCGATTCTCCCGTACCCTTGATTGCCGATATGTCGTCGGATATCTTCTCTCGTCCCATCGACGTGAGCAAGTATAACTGCATCTACGGCGGTGCGCAAAAGAATCTTGCCCCCGCCGGTGTGGCTTTTGCCATTGTAAAAGAGGATGCCCTGGGCCAGGTGGACCGCAAGATACCTTCGATGCTCAACTATCGCACACACATCGATGGCGGTTCAATGTACAACACTCCTCCCGTGTTCCCCATCTATGTGGCTTTGGAGAATTTGCGTTGGATAAAGGCGCAGGGTGGTGTGTGCGAAATGCAGCGCCGTGCCGAATTGCGTTCGCAAATGCTGTATGACGAGGTTGACCGCAACCGTATGTTCAAGGGAACAGCTGCCGTTGAGGACCGTTCGGTTATGAACATCGACTTTGTTATGGCCGACGAGTACAAGGAACTTGAGGCCGACTTTATGCAGTTTGCCACCTCAAAGGGTATCTGCAACATCAAGGGCCACCGCTCGATTGGCGGTTTCCGCGCATCTTGCTACAATGCAATGCCTATAGAGGGTGTGCAGCGCTTGGTAGATTGTATGAAGGAGTTTGAACAGTCAAAATAATTTAGAATTTATATTATGAAAAAGATATTGGTTGCCACCGAGAAACCCTTTGCTGCGGTTGCCGTGAATGGCATAAAAGAGGTTGCCGAAAAGGCAGGATACGAGGTTGTTCTTTTGGAAAAATATGCCGACAAGGCAGCGCTGCTTGCTGCAGTTGCCGATGTTGATGCCATAATAATACGCAGCGACGTGATAGACGCCGAGGTTATGGATGCCGCCAAGCAGTGCAAGATAGTTGTGCGCGCGGGTGCCGGCTTCGATAACGTGGACCTGGCTGCTGCCACAGAGCGCGGTATATGTGTGATGAACACCCCGGGCCAGAACTCCAACGCTGTTGCCGAGCTTGCCTTTGGTATGATGGTTTATGCCTACCGCAATATGTACAACGGTACATCGGGTATGGAGCTGAAGGGTAAAAAACTCGGTATTCACGCCTATGGTAATGTGGGGCGCAACGTGGGCCGCATAGCCAAGGGCTTTGGTATGGATATTTATATCTACGATATATTTACTCCTCAGGAGATTGTGGATGCCGATGGTGTGAAGCGTGTGGACTCGGCCGAGGAACTTTACAAGATGTGCGATGTGGTATCACTGCACGTTCCTGCCACCCCCGAAACAAAGAACTCCATTGGCAAGGCGCTTGTAGGCTCTATGCCCAAGAAGGCATTGCTTGTGAACACCGCCCGCAAGGAGGTTATCAACGAGCCCGAGCTCATAGAGCTTATGGCAGAGCGCACCGATATTAAGTATGTTACCGACATCGCTCCCGCGGCATTGGAGGAGTTCTCTAAATTTGAGGGCCGTTTCTTTGCCACTCCCAAGAAGATGGGTGCGCAGACTGCCGAGGCAAACATCAATGCCGGTATAGCGGCTGCCAAGCAGATTGTAGCCTTCTTTGAGGAGGGTTGCGAGCGTTTCCGCGTAAATAAATAAAATGCGTCATAGGCTTGCATTGCTTCTTCGCAACCCGTGCTGTGGGACTTTGCCGCACTACGCACGACCATTGCTGCAATGCTCGCCGATAACAAAACGTTGTTTTGTCATTCCGAACGAATGTGAGGAATCTTTTTTAGATTTCTCGTCGCTTCGCTCCGTCGAAATGACAATTTGTTGTCAGATTATTATAACAACTAATAAACTATGGCAGTAGTCAAACCATTCAAAGGTGTGCGCCCTCCGCGTGAACTTGTGGAACAGGTGCAGAGCCGCCCATACGATGTACTCAATTCCGATGAGGCCCGTGCCGAGGCCGGCGACAATGAAAAGTCGTTGTACCACATAATACGCCCCGAGATTGATTTCCCGGTGGGTACCGACGAACACGCCCCCGAGGTGTATGCCAAGGCTGCGGAGAATTTCGCGAAATTCAAGCAGCAGGGGTGGCTTGTGCAGGATGGCAAGGAGCAGTATTACATATATGCACAGACTATGAATGGCCACACACAGTATGGTTTGGTGGTATGTGCATATGTGAACGACTATCTAAATGGTGTAATTAAAAAGCACGAACTCACCCGCAAGGATAAGGAGGAGGATCGTATGCGCCACGTGCGTGTGAACAATGCCAATATTGAACCGGTATTTTTTGCCTACCCCGACAACAGTGTGCTCGATGCCATTGTGGCGCGTTACACCGCCAGTGAACCGGAATACGATTTCACTGCAAAGCTCGATGGGTTCCGCCACCAATTGTGGGTGGTGAACGATGATGCCGACATTGCTGCCATAACCGGGGAATTTGCCGCTATGCCCTCACTTTACATTGCCGACGGGCATCACCGCTCGGCCGCAGCTGCGCTTGTGGGCAAGGAGAAGGCCGATAATAACCCTGCACACCGCGGCGACGAGGAGTACAACTATTTTATGGCTGTGTGCTTCCCCGCAGGGCAGCTCACCATCATTGACTACAACCGTGTGGTCAAGGACCTCAACGGCCTTTCGTCGGCCGATTTCCTAAAAGCATTGGAGCAGAACTTCCTGGTTGAGAGAATGGGCGAGGATATATATAAGCCCGCTGCGCTGCACACTTTCTCGCTCTACCTCGAGGGCTGCTGGTATAAACTCACCGCCAAAGAGGGAGTGTATGACGATGGAGACCCCATTGGTGTGCTCGATGTTACAATATCATCGAACCTCATATTGAGGGATATTCTGGGAATCACCGACCTGCGCACCGACAAAAGAATAGATTTTGTAGGTGGCATTCGCGGCTTGGGCGAGCTTAAACGTCGCGTGGACAGCGGTGAAATGAAGATGGCGCTTGCCCTCTATCCTGTTTCTATGAAACAGCTCATCGACATTGCCGACACCGGTAACATTATGCCGCCCAAAACAACCTGGTTCGAGCCTAAATTGCGTTCGGGGTTAGTAATTCACGAATTGTCGTAGTTTGATGCAGATAACCGACGATACATACAAGACAATAGAGGAACAAGGCGAGGGAATTTACACCGAAAAAAGGAGTAAATTCCTCGCCTTTGCTATTCCTGTGACCACCATTGAACAGGTGAAGGAGCAGGTGGATGCCTACCAGAAGAAGTACTACGATGCCCGCCACGTGTGCTACGCATATCGCTTGGGCGAGCGTGGCGAGCAGGAACGTTCCAACGATAACGGTGAGCCGTCGGGCACGGCGGGCAAGCCTATTCTTGGGCAGATACACAGCAAGGAGCTAACCAATGTGCTAGTGATTGTGGTGCGTTATTTCGGTGGCGTGAAGTTGGGTACAAGCGGGCTCATAGTTGCCTATCGTTTGGCTGCAGCCGAGGCATTGGAGGCTGTTCCCCACATTGAGAAAACAATAAATTCTGAAATTACACTGCGTTTTTCCTACCCTCTGCTAAATGATGTGCTGCGCATAGTAAAGGAGGAGGCTCCCAAAGTGGTGGAGCAAGTGTTCGATAATGAGTGTGTGGTGCGCTTGTCGATGCGCTTGTCGCGTATGCCGCGCCTTGTGGAGCGCTACGAGAAACTATCCATAGCCAGCAAAGGCGATTTGAAGATGGAGAAACCCGAATGACGGGTGCATAAATAGGTTTTAATAAATTATCACATTATGGCAAAACTGTTTACTCCCTTTAGAATAGCTGTGAGCGCGTGGCAGAGAACCAATCTTATGCTGCGCATATCAATGGGCATAGTTGTAGGTGCCATTTTGGCATTGCTGCTCCCCGGGCAAAATGGCATAGCTATGCTTGGCGACCTGTTTGTGGGTGCGCTCAAGGCCGTAGCTCCCATTTTAGTGTTTGTGCTGGTTACATCCTCGGTATCAAAGGCGCGTGAGGGGTTGGGCCGCAGGTTCAGAATGGTTATTTCGCTTTATATTCTTACCACGCTTATGGCGGCTGTTCTTGCGGTGCTAGTGAGTGAACTTTTCCCTGTAAACATTGTGCTTGCCAATGTGGAGAGTGTGGGTAGCGCAGCCCCGGGTGCATTGAGCGATGTGTTCCACAATATTGTAACCGATATAATGAGCAACCCTGTGACGGCGGTTATGAAGGCCAACTATTTGAGCATCCTGTTCTGGGCGATAGTGTTTGGCCTGGCGCTGAAAAAACTTGCTACCGCTGCCACCATAAATATTATTCACGACTGTGCCGAGGCTGTTTCGCAGGTTGTGCGTTGGGTTATTCAGTGCGCACCGTTCGGCATATTGGGCTTGGTGTATAGTTCGGTGTCGGCAAGCGGTTTGGAGATATTTACCACATACGGCAAGCTGCTGTTGCTGCTTGTGGGAAGTATGTGTGTGGTGTCGGTTGTTCTCAACCCTGCCGTTGTGTGGATGCTTATAAGGCGTAACCCCTATCCTTTGCTGTGGCAGTGTCTTAAGGAGAGTGCCGTGAGTGCATTCTTCACTCGTTCGTCGGCAGCCAATATACCTGTGAATATGGCGCTGTGCAAACGTATGGGGGTTGACGAGGATTTCTATTCGGTGAGCATTCCGCTTGGCAGTACCATAAATATGAACGGTGCGGCTGTAACAATCACTGTTATGACCTTGGCCACTTGCAGCACTATGGGGGTAGAGGTCTCCTTGGGCAGCGCCTTGTTGCTAAGTATTGTGGCCACATTGGCTGCCTGTGGCGCTTCGGGTGTGGCCGGCGGTTCGTTGTTGCTCATCCCTATGGCTTGTTCGCTCTTTGGCATAAGCAACGATGTGGCAATGCAGGTGGTGGCTGTGGGCTTTATTATCGGGGTGGTGCAGGATTCGGTGGAAACTGCTCTCAATTCCAGTGGCGATGCTATGTTCACCATAGCCACCGATATGCATAACCGCCTGTAAGCAGCGACAGGAAATAATTGGTATAAATAAAAATCCTATAAACACAAAAACCACCCGATGGGTGGTTTTTGTGTGTTTATGTGTGTGGTATTTACTTACCGGGGTTAACGTCGAGGAGTTCAACCACAAAGCAGAGAGCCTCGTTGGGGCCTATGTCGGCGCCGGCACCTCTCTCGCCGTATGCGAGTTCTGCGGGTATCCACAATGTGATTTTACCGCCTTTACCCACAAGCTGCAATCCCTCACCCCAGCCTTTGATTACTCTGTTAAGAGGGAAATCTATGGGAGCGTTGCGCTTGTAGCTGCTGTCGAATACCTTGCCTGTGCGGGTTGTTCCCTCGTAGTGTACCTTTACCACGTCCTCGATAGATGTGGGTTTTGCGCTCATATCACCCTCTTTCTCTATCTTGTAGAGAAGGCCGCTTTCGGTCTTTTTAACACCGCTCTTTTTCTCTATCTTTGCAAGCCACTCTTGTGATGCCTTTTTGTTCTGTGCGGGTATTTTTACGGTGAAATATTCTCTCATATATCTGTCGGCCTCTATGTTGCTCATAGGCGCTTTGCCATCGCGCACCTCGTTGATACCCTTCTCAATCCACACCATCTGCAAGGGGATGTTGTTTCTTGCAATGCCCAAACCGGCATCTGCACCAACGAATGCCGATGTAAGCAGGCGGGTGTGCTCGTCGGTGTAGAGGGGTGTGTTGCCTGTGGAGTCGGTCTTGGCAGCCTGTATCTGCTGTTGGCGCTCACGGCCGAATACCTTCAGATAGATGGCCTGCATATTTTCTTCCTTGATGGTGTCGGTGCCTACGACAACCTCCTCGCCCAATGCTATGTTTGAGAGGGTGGAGATGATGCAATCGGCATCGAGTTCAAGTTCCTTTACTATACCTTTGTCTATGAACAGTTGGTGGCCTATTGCCATACCATAGACATAGGAGATGCTGTCCATCTTGTTAAGACTACCTTTTGTGATGGTAGCTGCGCTCTCGTTGCTGCTGCAAGAGATTGCTGCCACTGCCATAACGGCTGCGGCAATTGTGAATAATGCTTTTTTCATTTTTATTTTCATTAGTTTTTATGATACTCTATAAGTCCGTTTATGGGGCTCTCCACTATGTTGCCTATGGACAATCCCAGGCTTTCGGCGGTCTCTTTTATCTCTTGTGCGAAATTCACGCCTATGCTGCCTATTATGTGTATGGGCAACCAGGAACGGCGATAAACCATTGTGTTGCGCTGGAAGAATTGTGTGAAACAGTGCACCAGCAGGTTATGTATTTCGGCGTTACTGCGGTTCTCGTAGAGGAATGGCGCAAAACTAGCCAGGAAACGGTTGGGCAGTGGTTCGTGATATACGCGTTCCAATATGTTTGCTACGGTGAGGTTGTATTGCTTCAGAAATTTTTCGCGCAACTTTGACGATAGTTGCTTCTTTATGCAGTCGCTCACAAGCTGGCGTCCCAGATGCGCGCCGCTGCCCTCATCGCCCAGTATGTAGCCAAGTGAAGGGGTATTGTCGGTAATATCCTTTCCGTCATAGAGGCAGGAATTTGAACCGGTGCCCAAAATGCAGGCAATGCCTTCGTCGTGCCCGCAAAGTGCCCGTGCAGCTGCAAGAAGGTCGCTGTGTATGTGTATGTCGCGTGTAGTGAATATCCTTTCAAGGGCAGTTTGCATTCGTCTGTTGGCATTCTCATAGGCACAGCCGGCACCATAAAAATATATGGTCTTTGGTGCTGTGGTATCTATGTTGCCATCGAGTTCCTTTGAAAGTGCGTTGTATATATCATCGGCACTCTGCAGAGTGGGGTTGAACCCTTGTGTCTTTACTCGGGTGATTATGCTGTTCCCATCGAACAGAACCCAATCGGTTTTGGTGGAGCCGCAGTCTGCTATCAATATCATATTATATATCTTCTATAATTTTCCGCGAAGATACGTCTATTTTTATTTCTTTCCAAAGTCGGCATCGATTTTTAGCATAGCCGATACTGCAAAAGTGGCTAAACAACATACCATCACCCACCAGAAGAAGAGCTCATATCCCAGTATCTGCTGTATGTAGCCGCTTATCATTCCGGGGAGCATCATGCCAAGTGCCATAAATGCGGTGGATATTGCGTAGTGTGCTGTGGGGTATTTGCCTTGTGCAAAATAGATTAGGTATAGCATATAGGCGGTGAAGCCGAACCCGTAACCCATCTGTTCTATGAATATGCAAAGGTCTATTATCGCTTGGCTGCTCGGTTGCGCCATACTCAGATATACATACACAAGGTCGGGCAGTGAAATTGTCACAACCATAGGCCATAGCCAATATTTAAGTCCTTTCTTTGATATTGCTATGCCGCCGGCTATGCCACCTATTATGAGGCCTATTACGCCTATGGTGCCGTATGTGATGCCTATCTGCTCGGTAGATAGTCCCAGGCCGCCCGCCTCGCGGCTGTCGAGCAGGAATGGGTTCAGCAGTTTCACAAGTTGTGCCTCGGGCAGACGGAACAGCAACATAAATAGCACGGCGGTTACTATACCGGTTTTTTTGAAGTATGATACAAATATCTCCTTGAAGTCGGCTATGGCCTCCTTGAGACCGCTTATGCTGCGTGATACGTCGTTGGCGGGTGTGGGCAACGCCTTGGCGTGGTAGCCGCCAAGAAGCAGCATAATGGCAGCAGTGGCTGCAAATGTTATACTCCAAGCGGTTACTATGGAGCCTGTCTTTTTCTCGAGCAGGCCGGCTACGATTATGAGCACTCCTTGCCCGAATATGGTTGCTATGCGATAGAAGATGCTGCGTATCCCAGAAAAGAAGGATTGTTGCTCGCCTGTGAGCCCCAGCATATAGAAACCGTCGGCTGCAATGTCGTGCGTGGCCGAGCTGAATGCCATAAGCCAGAATATTGCAAGCGACCAACGGAAAAAGTCGTTCAATGGCAGAGTGAATGCCACGGCTGCAAGCATAGCGCCCATTACCAGTTGCGTGCCAACAATCCACAGACGGCGTGTTTTGAGCATCTCCACGATGGGGCTCCAGAAGGGCTTTATCACCCACGGCAGGTAGAGCCAGCTTGTGTAGAGGGCTATGTGGGTGTTGCTCACGCCCATACGTTTGTATAGTATAACCGATATTACCGTTACGGCAAAGTAGGGGAGTCCTTCGGCGAAATAGAGGGTGGGTATCCAGCTCCAGCCGCTTTTGTTTTGTTGCATAGTGTGTATGTTTGTAAAAATCCTTTGCGAAGGTAACTTTTTTCCACTCGTGTGGCAACTATTTATATCACAAAAAGCAGGTTCCCGTGCGGGAACCTGCTTTTTGTGATGATTATACGGTGCGGTTTACTCTATAACGATTTTTTTACCGTTAATAATGTATATGCCTTTTGTGGGGCTCACGGCAATGCGGCCGTTGAGGTCGTAATATACATCTTTTGCACCTTGGAAGGAGTCCTCTGCCTCAATGTCGTAGATGCCGGTGAAGTCCATTTCCACGATATTTGAGAATTTGCCCCAAGTGAGTCTTGCTGATGCTGCTTTATATGCGCTCAAAGAACCTGCAGGTATGTACAATGTTGCATTCGAACGTACGGTACCGGTGAATGTGCTTGTGCGGATTTTTGCCGGTGTTGTGCTGTTGGAATATATTTCTGTGATGTTGTTACAAGATGTAAAGGCAGCTTCTATAGTACTTACATTTTCAGGTATATATAATCTTGTGAGTGCGCTACATCCCTTAAATGCCGATGCTCCAATGGTGGTAACGCTGCCCGGTATGTCGATGCTTGTGAGCGCAGAACATTCGCTGAATGTGTTTTCTTCAATTGTTTGCAGGTTGGCCGGAAGATTTACGCTTTCCAATGCAGTGCATCCGCTAAATGCCGATGCTCCAATGGTGGTAACGCTACTCGGGAAGTCTATGCTTGTGAGTGCTGTGCATCCGCTGAAAGCGCTTTCTTCAATTGTTTCCAGATTGTAAGGAATATTTACGCTTTCCAATGCTGTGCATCCCTCAAACGCCGATGCTCTGATGGTGGTAACGCTATTGGGGATGTCAATGCTTGCGAGTGTGGTGCAGCCGTTGAATGCCGATGAACCGATGTTTGTAATGCTATTGGGGATTGTAATGTTTGTTAGCGTGGTGTTGTAGATGAATGCCGCATTGCTAATTGCTGCAACATCAAATACTTCCCCGTTCACTTCAATAGACTCAGGAATCACGACATTGGAATCATTCCCCAAATATTTGTTTATGGCAACGGTGTTTTCTTCCCAAGAAACATACCCTTCCCACCCGGGCGCATATTCAAAGTCGCCTATTGTGTTTCTTGCAATGATATTAGAAAAATAACTCCGGTAATGGTCGTATGCTTCTATAATTCCTTTGCCTATGCTTACAATCAAAGTGCTGCCACCTGTTATGAGTATGGAATTATCTTCTATGGCAGGTGGTGTGGTTGCGTGTGATATAAATGTGCAATCGTCGCCCAACTCTCTAAATGCATACTCTCCAATGTATGCAAGGCTTTGGGGCAAAACAACTGTGGTTAAGTTTCTGAAACTTGCGCCATCGGCAATGCCTATGGTACCCTCATCTACATTGAGTGTCTCTTGTGCAAACTCTCCTTTGCTGCCTATGAGCCAGTTGTTCAAATATAGCAGCCCGTCGGCACAGTTGTTGTACCAAGCTGTGTTCTCAAATGCGTTACTGCCAATTTTTGTAATACCTTTGTGAAACTTTATTTCGGCAAGTGATGTGCAACCGTAAAATGTTTCATTGTTTATTTGTGTAACATTGTCGGGGATGGTTATGCTTTTGAGCGATGTGCATCCATAAAAGGCCCCTGAACCAATTTCGGCTACACCGCTGCCAAAATCAATGTTGGTGAGTGCGGTGCATCCGCCAAAGGCAGAATCTTCTATGCGTGAAATACTATTGGCTATTTCAATGCCTGTGAGGTGGGTGCACGATGCGAAAATTTCGTTGGCGATATTTTTTGTTCCCTCTTTTATGGTGATATCTCCCAAATTGTCGCCTTTGTAACCTACCAGCCAGTTGTCTATGTATAGAAGTTTGTCGGTGCAGTTGTTGTATATTGCTGTGTTGTCAAATGCTCCTTTGCCTATGTATGTCACGCTTTCGGGTATGTTTATTTCGCTCAATTCTGTGCAACCTGCAAAAGCTCCATTGTGTATATCTGTAACGCTGCCGGGCAACACCACTTTAGTGATGTTAGCGCCATTTATCTTTTCTCCATAAATTGCTTTTACTCCATCGGGAATAATAAGTTCTCCGCTCTTTTCTTTTACGGGTTCTCCTGCAATGAGTACTTTGCAATCGCCATATAAATCGAGCGTGGAGTTGTACCAAGCGGCCTCGTTGGTGTAGTCTATTGTTTTAGGGCGTATGCGGGGTTCTACTGTTGTGAGGTCGGGAATACATAATGAATCTATCTCCAGCGTCTCGTATCTTGTGCCGGGAGGGCTATATGAGAAACGTGGTCCAAAGATGTCTTCAAGCGTGTTTACCCCCTCTTTTATGATGAGTTTTTTAAGGTGTGTGCAGCCTTGGAATACTTCAATTTCCTCGGGGCAATTAAATTGACTCATACCGTTGTCTATTGTAGCCCAATTATAATTTTTGCAGATTGTAAGTTCTTCAAGGTTGTTACAACCGATAAATGCCGATCCTCCAATGGTTGCATCAAAGTCGGGGAGTTCGACTTTCTTAAGGTTTGTCATTCCTGAAAAGGATTCGGCTCTAATAACAATATGACGCTCATTCTCGGGTGTGTTCTCATCGGGCTTTTCAAATGATATGCTCTCTGCCGAGCATCCTGCAAAATGGCAGGCTATAATGCGTATTCCTGCCGGTATTACAAGGTTTACAATCTTTTCTCCATTAAGAACAAGGTCTTTGGGTGCATTGTATGTGCGGGCAAATCCTCCATATGTTTCCTCGGGCAGGCTGGATATGAGGTTGAACAAAGGGTTTGCTGTGCAGCTTGCTGTGCTCACAAGGCCATTTGCAGCTGTTAAGGCGCCACTGAAGTCTATTTCGCACCAAGCCTTCAAATCGCAGATGTTCACGGTTGTAATGGCTGTACACCCGCTGAATGCTCCACTGCCAATGCTCTTCAGGCTTTTAGGAATTGTAACCTCTTTTAATGCGCTGCAATTTGCAAAGGCAGTTACGCCAATGGTGGTTACACCTTCGGGAATTGAAACAGTGGTGAGATATTGGCAATTGTTAAATCCACCTTTTTTAATTGCAGTTACTTTGTATGTGACATCTTCGTAAGTGACTGTTGCGGGAATGTCGGCCACTTCGATGTATCTGTCAGTGGTTCCTGCCTCCACCATTAAGTTTGTTTCGTCGGTGATGATGTAAGTGATTCCATCAATCTCAAAATTTGCGGCAAAGGCCGTAATGTTAAATAGCAGCAATGCTGCTACAAACAGTTGCTTAAAGTAAAATTTTGCCATAGTTACTTATTGTTTATAGTTTGTTTTATATGTTTCTTGACAAAATTAAGCTAAAATAATAGAAATCACCCCCCCATTTGTTAAATTGTGTTAAATACTTGGCGCAACTGCATAATAATAAAACGAGATGCGGTGCTGCCGCATCTCGTTTTATTATTATGCTTTTATAGTGAACGCTCCTAAAGTAAGGTAGTTCTTGTATTCGCAATTATACGATACCTTGTGCCATCATTGCTTTGGCTACTTTGAGGAAGCCGGCTACGTTGGCGCCCTTTACATAGTCGATGTAACCATCCTCGCGTGTACCATACTTTACACAAGCCTGGTGTATGTTGTGCATAATCTCGTGAAGCATTTCGTCAACCTTGGCGCTGCTCCAGTTGATTTTTCCTGAGTTCTGGCTCATCTCGAGGCCCGATACAGATACACCACCTGCGTTGGATGCCTTGCCGGGAGCATAAAGTATTTTTGCCTCTTGGAATGTGTGGATGGCTGCGGGTGTTGAGGGCATATTGGCACCTTCCGATACGGCAATGACACCATTTGCAACAAGTGTCTTGGCGTGATCGCCGTTTATTTCGTTCTGTGTTGCCGAGGGGAGTGCTATGTCGCCCTTCTCGCCCCAGGGTTTGGCATCGGCCACATATTTGCAACCATATTTGTCGGCATACTCCTTGATGCGGCCGCGGCGCACGTTCTTGAGCTCCATAATGAAGTCGAGTTTCTCACGTGTGATACCATCGGGGTCGTAGATGTAACCGTTGGAGTCGCTCATTGTAACAACCTTACCACCGAGCTGGATGATTTTCTCCACTGTGTACTGTGCCACGTTGCCCGAACCTGATACAAGGCATACTTTGTCCTTTATGTCCAGGCCGCGTGTCTTTAACATCTCCTGCAGGAAGTAGATGTTTCCGTAACCTGTTGCTTCGGGGCGTATGAGTGAACCACCGAACTCCAAGCCCTTGCCTGTGAATACACCGTTGAACTGGCGTGTGAGTTTCTTGTACATACCGAACATATAACCAACCTCGCGGCCGCCAACGCCTATGTCGCCTGCGGGAACGTCCATATCGGGGCCTATGTTACGCCACAACTCGGTGATGAAGGCTTGGCAGAAACGCATAACCTCGGCATCGCTCTTGCCTTTGGGGTCGAAGTCGGAACCTCCTTTGGCGCCACCCATAGGAAGGGTGGTGAGTGAGTTTTTGAATGTCTGCTCAAAAGCGAGGTATTTGAGAATACCCACGTTTACAGAGGGATGGAAACGGATACCGCCTTTGTAGGGGCCTATGGCGTTGTTGTGCTGCACGCGGTAGCCGGTGTTCACCTGCACGTTGCCTTTGTCGTCGGTCCAGGTTACACGGAATGTGAATACTCTGTCGGGGATGCAAAGGCGCTCGATGAGGTTGTTTGCCTCAAACTCGGGGTGTTTGTTGTACTCCTCCTCAATGGAGTTAAGCACCTCTTCTACTGCCTGAAAATACTCGGGCTCGTTGGGGAATCTCTTTTTTAGGTTCTCAAGTGTAGTTTCTACTTTCATATTATTGCTTTTTTAATTTCTTCGTGGTATGCAGCTCGCGTTGCAAACTGTCGGAAAAGTTAATAATTGTATAAATTCCTATCACAAATGACCGCTCTTTCTTTTGTGGTCGCGCAAAGTTAATGTATGATTTTGAAAAAATGAAGAAATGCAAGCGTTTTTTTGAAAAAACAAGAAAAAAGTTTGTTTTATCGTGAGTTTTCGGGCTGTTTTTCCAATAAAACGCGATAAAAAGAGCAATTTGTCTTAAAAATGCTGTTTGTTTTGACAAATGTGTGCCAAATGGCAGCTGCAGTTGTCATATTGATGTTTAATTGTCAATATTCATTAAATAAAATGCAAAGGGCTTCAGTTTTTGGTAAACTTAACGTATCTTCGCAAAAACGACTGTATAATATAAGGGTAATATGATTGCCACTCTGAATGATTTGTTTGAAAATGTTGCCGGCTGCCGTGCTGTTTCGGTTGTGAAGTTGTCGGGTGATGGCTCCAACCGCTCCTATTATAGAATGTGCGCGGGCGATGTGTCGCTCATTGGTGTCGTGGGCACTTGCGTGGAGGAGAATGCAGCCTTCGTTGCTATGAGTGAACGTTTCTTGGCCTGTGGGGTGGATGCTCCGCGGGTGCTTGCTGTGTCGGCCTGCGGTTTGTGCTATGTGCAGGAGGATTTGGGCGATGTATCGCTTTTTGCTTATATGAAGGAGTCGCGCGATGCGGGTTGCTTCCTGGGCAAGGATGTGGATATGTTGTGCAGGGTAATGTCGGTGTTGCCGCGTATTCAGTTCGACGTGGCTGCCGGTTTCGATTTCTCAAAATGCTACCCCGTGGCACAGTTTGACAGGCGTACGGTGATGTGGGACCTCAACTATTTCAAATACTGTTTCCTCAAAGGTGTGGGCGTGGAATTCAACGAGAGCCTGCTCGAGGATGAATTTGAGAAACTGGCAGTTCTGTTGCTGAGCGATTGCGGAAACACCTTTATGTACAGGGATTTCCAGTCGCGCAACGTGATGATACACGACGGCCGTCCATTCTTCATAGATTTCCAGGGAGGGCGCAGAGGGCCCATTTACTACGACGTGGCCTCGTTTGTGGGGCAGGCACGTGCCTGCTACACGCCCGATGTGGTTGAACGGATGGTGGATGCATACCTGTGTGCATTGGATGAATATATCCACGTGGAGCGTGCTGCTTTTATGCGTGCGCTCACTCTGTTTCGCGTGTTCCGCCTGTTGCAGAATTTGGGAACCTATGGCTTCAGAGGGCTCTATGAACATAAAAAGGCTTTTGTTGAAACCATCCCCGGCGCGCTTGCGCAACTAACGGAGCAGCTTGCCCTTTTGCGGGGTGAGTTTCCATATATGGCTCGTTTGGTGGCAGAAATAGCGGCGCTGCCTATGTTTGTGAAACAGCAGCAGGATGGCCTCACCGTGGATGTTATGAGTTTTTCTTATCGTCGCGGAATACCCGACGATTATTCGGGCAACGGCGGTGGTTTTGTGTTCGACTGCCGCGCCATACACAACCCCGGACGCTACGAACCATATAAAAAACTGTGTGGGATGGACAAGCCTGTGATGGAGTTTCTTGAGAGGGAGAGCAATATTGCTGCCTTCCTTGAAAATGCTTACGCGCTTGTGGATAATATGGTGGATACTTATAAAAAGCGCGGTTTCACCCATATACAGGTGTGCTGCGGGTGCACGGGTGGGCAGCATCGCTCGGTGTATAGTGCCGAACATATTGCCCGCCACGTTGCCGAGAAGTTTGGCGTGCGTGTTGTGGTAACGCACAAAATGCTTAATAAAAAATATGTGATTGATGCAAAATAATTAAACGATAAATATTTTATTATGAAAGGACTACTTAATATGCTCGATGCATCGCCTGTGAATTTTCTGGCGGTGAAATATGCCGAGGATTTCCTCTCGGCAGCCGGTTTTACAAAGGTGGAACTTGGCAATATGCCTGCTCTCGAGGCCGGTAAAGGATATTATATTACAAAGAATGGTTCGGCACTGTTTGCTTTCCGTATGGGTAGCGGCGCGCTCACCGACGGTGTGAAACTTATTTGCGCTCACACCGATTCGCCCTGCTTCCGTGTGAAGCCTGCGCCTGAAATGGTGTCGGAGGGTGGTATGATACGCCTCAATACCGAGGTATATGGCGGCCCCATTCTCTATACCTGGTTCGACCGTCCCTTGTCGCTTGCCGGCCGTGTTATTCTGCGTGGCGATTCTCCATTGCGCCCCGTTACACGCCTGTTGCACATAAAGCGTCCTTTGCTCATTATCCCCCATCTGGCAATACACTTCAACCGCGAGGTGAATGAGGGTAACAAGATAAACCGTCAAAAGGATATGATGCCTGTATTGGGCTTCATAAACAGCCATTTTGAAAAAGAAAATCTTTTACTTAATGTGGTGGCCGACGAACTTGGTGTGCCGGCTGCCGACATTCTCGATTTCGACCTCTCGCTCTACGATGCTACGCCGGCCTGTCTTTGTGGTTTGAACAACGAATTTGTGTCGGGCGGGCGCCAAGACGACCTGCTTATGGCCTATGCCGGCCTGCGTGCTTTGGCCGACAGCAAGCCTGCTGCAATGACTCAGGTGCTTGCCCTCTTCGATAATGAAGAGACGGGTAATATGACAAAGCAGGGCTCGGCCTCTCCTATGTTGCGCAATCTGTTGGATGCCATTATATTGAATTGCGGTGGCAAGGCTGGCGATTTGTATGCGATGGTGGAAAATTCCTTTATGGTTTCGGCCGATATGGCACACGCTCTGCATCCCAATTATCAGGAGAAACACGACCCCACAAACCACCCCGTGATGGGTGGCGGCCCGGTTATAAAGTACAACGCCAACCAAAAGTATGTGACCGACGCAGAGTCGGCAGCCGTGTTTGCAGAGGTGTGTCGCAAGGCGGGTGTTCCGTTCCAGTATTTTGTGAATCGCAGCGATATAGCCGGTGGTTCCACACTTGGAAATACTTTGACAACGCAGCTGCCTATGCGCGGTGTGGATATGGGTAACCCTATGTGGGGTATGCACTCGGCACGCGAAACATCGGCTGCCGTCGATACCGACTATGCAATAAAGGCGTTTACCGCATTTTACGATGCCGATTGACGCTTGCCTGTACTTCGTTTGACAAAACCCTTGCGCCGAAAAGCGCAAGGGTTTTGTTTTTTAGTGTATTAAGTGTCAAAAAAGGTTCAATTTATTCCTCTCTTTTTCTTCATTTTTTGCCCGATTTTGTGTAACTTTGCGCAACTTTATAGTTTTTATATAAAATGAAGAAAAAATTTCCTGTATATAATCAGTTGAATCTGCCTCAGATTAACAAAGAGGTTTTGAAGGAGTGGGATGAGAATGATTTGTTCTCAAAGAGTATGACCGAGCGCGAGGGTGCTCCCTCGTTTGTCTTTTTCGAGGGGCCTCCCTCGGCCAACGGTATGCCGGGTATTCACCACGTGATGGCGCGCAGTATCAAGGATACCTTCTGCCGCTTTAAGACAATGAAGGGCTTCCAGGTGAAACGCAAGGCGGGCTGGGATACTCACGGTCTTCCTGTGGAGCTTGGTGTGGAAAAGAAACTTAATATCACAAAAGAGGATATAGGCAAGAAGATTTCGGTTGACGACTACAACCGCAACTGCCGCGAGGAGGTTATGAAATATACCAAGGAGTGGACCGAACTCACCCGCAAGATGGGTTATTGGGTAGATTTGGATAACCCCTACATTACATACGAGAACAGCTATATAGAAACACTGTGGTGGCTGCTCAAGCAGCTGTATAACAAAGGCTTGCTTTACAAGGGATATACCATACAACCCTATTCGCCCGCAGCAGGTACCGGCCTCAGCTCACACGAGCTTAACCAGCCCGGTTGCTACCGCGATGTCAAGGATACAACAGCTGTGGCGCAGTTCCGTATGCTCGACCCCAAACCCGAAATGACAGGGTGGGGTACTCCCTATTTTCTTGCCTGGACAACCACTCCGTGGACATTGCCTTCGAACACCGCACTTTGTGTGGGCCCCAAAATAGATTACGTTGCTGTGCGTTCGTACAACAGCTACTCGGGCGAGCCAATCACCGTTGTTGTGGCAAAGGCTCTTTTGAACGCCCACTTTAACGCTGCGGGTGCCGAACTGCCCCTCGACAGCTACAAGCAGGGCGACAAGGTGGTTCCTTACGAGGTTGTTGCCGAGTACAAGGGTACCGACCTTGTGGGTATGCATTACGAACAGTTGTTCCCCTGGGTGAAACCCGTTGTGAAAGAGGGTGACGAGATAAAGGTGTCGAACGACGGTTTCCGCGTAATCCCCGGCGACTATGTGACCACCGAGGATGGTACAGGTATCGTTCACATAGCTCCCACATTCGGTGCCGATGACGCTTTTGTGGCAAAGGCCGCAGGCATCCCCTCGCTCTTTATGGTGAACAAGAAGGGCGAAACCCGTCCTATGGTGGATTTTACAGGAAAATTCTGGACAATAGACGAACTCGATGAGGAGTTTGTGAAGAACTGCGTGAATGTTGAGGAGTATTCGAAATATGCCGGCGCTTATGTGAAAAACGCCTACGACCCTGCATATACCGTAGATGGTCGTTTCGACGAGAAGGCGGCTGCAAAGGCCGAAACATTGGACGTTGTTCTTTGCATATCGTTGAAACAGCAGAACAAGGTGTTCAAGATTGAGAAACACGTTCACAACTATCCCCACTGCTGGCGCACCGACAAGCCCGTGCTTTACTATCCTCTCGATAGCTGGTTTGTGCGTGCATCGCAGATGAAGGAGCGTATGAGCGAACTCAACAAAACTATCACTTGGAAACCCGAATCCACGGGTACAGGCCGTTTTGGCAAGTGGCTCGAGAATCTGAACGACTGGAACCTGAGCCGCAGCCGCTACTGGGGTACTCCGCTTCCCATATGGACAAGCGAGGATGGCGAGGCCAAGTGCATTGGCTCCATTGCCGAGCTTTATGACGAAATAGAGAAGGCTGTTGCTGCCGGTGTTATGGCAAGCAACCCCTACAAGGATAAAGGTTTTGTTCCCGGCGATTACAGCCGCGAGAACTATGACAAGATAGACCTTCACCGCCCCTATGTGGATGATATCAAGCTGGTATCGGACAGCGGCAAGGTGATGACACGCGAGCTCGACCTCATCGACGTGTGGTTCGACTCGGGTGCTATGCCCTATGCACAGATTCACTATCCCTTTGAGAACAAGGAGGCGCTCGACAACCGCACCATCTATCCTGCCGATTTCATTGCCGAGGGCGTGGATCAAACACGTGGCTGGTTCTACACTCTGCACGCTATTGGTACTATGGTGTTCGACAGCGTGGCGTACAAAACCGTTATCTCAAACGGTCTTGTGCTGGACAAGAATGGCGACAAGATGTCGAAACGCTTGGGCAATGCGGTAGACCCCTTCGGCACGATAGAGAATTACGGCAGCGATGCGCTCCGTTGGTATATGATTACCAACTCGGCACCTTGGGATAACTTGCGTTTTAACGAGGATGGAGTGAAGGAGGTTACCCGTTCATTCTTCGGGAAACTTTACCAGACATACAGCTTCTTTACAATGTATGCCAATGTTGATGGCTTTACGTTTGCCGAGCCCGAAATACCCGTGAGCGAGCGCCCCGAACTCGACCGTTGGATAATTTCGGCACTTAACACGCTTGCTAAAAACGTAAATAACTGCTTGAACGATTACGAGCCCACAAAGGCCGGTCGTTTGATTCAGGAGTTTGTTATCGACAACGTGAGCAACTGGTTCGTGCGTTTGAGCCGCAAGCGTTTCTGGGGCTCTGATATGAGTGCCGATAAACTGTCGGCCTACCAGACGCTCTACACCTGCCTGGAGACTGTTGCCCGCCTTATGGCGCCCATCGCTCCCTTCTATGCCGACCGCCTCTATCAAGACCTCACCTCGGTTACAGGACGTGCCACCGCAACATCGGTGCATCTTGCACAGTATCCCGAGTGTGACGACGCCTGTGTGGATAGCGAGTTGGAGTATCGTATGGAGCTTGCACAAAAGATTTCGTCTATGGTGCTTGCCCTGCGCAAGAAGGAGCAACTCATTGTGCGCCAGCCTCTGCAGAAGATTGCAATCCCCACCACCGACGAGGTGATGAAGGCGCGCATCGAGGCTGTGAAGGCGCTTATTTTGAGCGAGGTCAATGTTAAGGAACTCGAATTTGTGGAGGGCGACGGAATTCTGGTAAAGAAGATTAAATGTAACTTCCGCACGCTGGGTAAAAAGTTCGGTAAACTTATGAAGAGTGTGAACGCTGCTGTTACCGAAATGTCGCAAGAGCAGATTGCCGAATTGGAGAAGAACGGCACAATCACCCTGCAGGTTGAGGGCACCGATGCTCTCATTGAACTTGCCGACGTTGAGATTTTCAGCGAGGATGTTCCCGGCTGGACAGTGGCCAATGAGGGTGCTCTCACGGTAGCGCTCGATGTGGAGGTAACCGACGAGCTGCGCCGCGAGGGTATTGCCCGCGAGGTGATAAAGAAAATTCAGGCTATGCGCAAGGATGGTGGTCTTGAGATTACCGACAGAATTGCTGTTTCCGTCTCCAAGAATGCGGGCAGCAACGAGGCTGTGGAGCAGTTTGGCGAATACATAAGCAACCAGGTGCTTGCAGGCTCACTCACCCTTTGCGACAGCGTGGATGGCGAGACTGTGGAGCTCGATGGCTTCTCGATAAATGTGGCCATTAAAAAATTGTAAATTGCAGAACAATACTAACCATAATAAAACAATTGCTATGACAGAAGAAAGAGTTCGCTATTCCGATGAGGAACTTGAGGAGTTTCGCGCGGTGATTAACCAGAAGTTGGAACTTGCAAAGAGAGATTACGACAAAATTATGCGCTCGATTCGTCACGAGGATGGAAACGATGTGGCCGATACATCGCCCACATACAAAGGCCTTGAGGATGGCAGCGCAGCAAGCTCGCTCGAGGAGCAGATGCAGCTTGCGCAGCGCCAGGCCAAGTTTATTCAGGGCTTGCAGGCTGCTCTCGTGCGCATCGAGAACAAAACCTATGGTATTTGCCGCGAAACGGGCAAACTCATATCAAAAGGTCGCTTGATGGCTGTTCCTCACGCAACACTCAGCATTGAGGCGAAGAAAAACAGATAAGGAGTATAAATAGATGAAGAAGAACAGGGTGAAATTTCGCTCGTGGATTGCGGTGCTTGTGGCAGTGAGCGCCATTGTCATCGACCAGGTGATAAAGGTGGCTGTGAAACTGAATATGTACCTGCACGAGAGTTTTTCGGTGTGTGGCGATTGGTTCTACATATATTTTACCGAGAACAAGGGTATGGCTTTTGGTATGGAATTGGGTGGCAAACTGTTTCTCACCTGTTTCCGTCTGGTTGCCGTTTCGCTGCTCGGGTATTACCTCTATCGCATAATACGCAATACTAAATTCCCTGTGGGCTATATTGTTTCCATTGCACTGGTGTTTGCCGGTGCAATGGGCAACATTATAGACTCTCTCTTCTATGGCGAGATTTTCACGCACAGTATGGGGCGTGTGGCTTCGCTTGTGCCATTCGGTGAAGGGTATGGCGACTTTTTGTATGGCGCTGTGGTGGATATGTTCTATTTCCCGCTCTTCTCATTCGACTGGCCCGCTTGGATGCCCTTTGTGGGTGGCGAGCATTTCATATTCTTCAGCCCCATATTCAATTTTGCCGATGCCTGCATAAGCTGCAGCATAGTGTCGATACTCCTTTTCTATCGTAATTGTATAAACAAGCCGCTTAAATAGATTGTCGATGAAACGTTATTTTGCGAAAACACTGTTTCTTCTCTCTTTGCTGCTTTTTGTGGCCTGCAAGGTGGAGATGCCCGATGGGGTTATCAAACCCGACAAGATGGAGGATATCATATATGACTATCATCTTGTTCAGGTGCTTACAACCGACCAAATGGCTACAAGCTACGAGCGAAAACTACATATAAACTATGTGTTTGAAAAGCACGGTGTGACAAAGGAGCAGTTCGACTCATCGTTGGTGTGGTACACACGCTATCCCAAAAAGATGGTAAAGATTTATGCCAACCTTGAGGAGCGCGCAAAGGCGGAACTTGAGGCAATGGGCGATGGCGCGGCTGCTGTGGCCGATGTGATGAACAGCGAAAAGATGCTTGCCGACACCGTGGAGCTATGGAATGGTTCGAGTGTGAGGTTGCTCTCCTCGTCGCCGCTCAATAACCGCATAACATTCAATTATGCGGCCGATACCACTTATGTTAAGGGCGACAGCGTGCGTTTCCTCTTCAGTGCCAGGCATCTGCCCGGTGCGATGGGCGGCTTGAATCACTTTGCCCACGCGGCTTTGGTTGTGGAGTATGACAACGACAGCTACGCAAGCAAGGGTGTCACTCTCTCTGCCGACAGCACCTATGTGCTTGCTGTTGAGCGTAACTACGATTCCGATATAAAATCTTTGCACGGCTTTCTCTATTACAGCGATAACGATACGTTGTGTGCATCCAAACTGTTGCTTGGCGATATTTCGGTCAAGCGCATTCATCCCGAGGAGGAGTAATGTTCTACGTAACACATAAATTGCACATACCGCAGCGCGAGCCTCTTAAAATGTATGTTGTTGAGGTGAGCGATGGGGTAGTGGTTTCGTTCTTTCCTTTCGATGGCGAACGGCAGTCTATGGTATGGGTAGATGAACTTTTTCTGTCGCACTGCCCGCAGGCACGCTTTGTTTCCGATATAAAAAACGAGGTTGCGCAGGCTGCACAACCTCTCTATCTCTATTCTCCGGGCGATGGCAATGACAGCCTCGTTCCCATACGTTGATTACCTTTATTTTACTCTGCGGCGGAATTCACTGCATATGATGGCCGTGGCGGTGGATACGTTCAACGACTCCGATGTGGCACGCCCCACCGGGTAGTTGGGTATAAAGAGCCTTTCGGTGATCTTCTCCTCGCATTCGCGGCTTATGCCGTTGCCTTCGTTGCCCATAACTATGAGGCCGTGGGGTTGCAGTTCGCAGTTGTATATGTTTTCACCATCGAGGAATGTACCATACACGGGTGCCTTTCCTTTGAGCGATTCAATGAGGGCGGGCAGGTTGGTGTAGTGTATCTTCACACGGCCTATGGCGCCCATCGTTGCCTGCACGGTCTTGGGGCTGTATGCGTCTACGCAACCCACCGAGCAGTATATGTGTTCTATTCCGAACCAGTCGGCAATGCGTATTATGGTACCCATATTCCCTGGGTCCTGCACGCCATCGAGAGCAAGGCAGAGTGTGCGGGTGGGGTGCTCGTTGTTCTGCTCCTCGCGGGGGTGACGAAAGAGGGCGAGTATCCCTTGCGGTGTACGCAGAAAACTTGCCCGCTTCATATCATCCTCGCTCACCTCGGTTATGGGGGTGCGGGTGGCAAGGGTGTGGCAGGCTTTCCACTCTTTGGTGGCAATTATAAGTTCGCATTGCAGCCCGCAGGCAATGAGGTCGCCCACGGTTTTGCCCCCCTCGGCAACAAAGAGTCCGCTCTCTTTTCTGTATTTTTTCTGTTCGAGCGATTTTATCAGTTTCAGTTGCGCCTTGCTTAACATATTATAAGGTTTTTCGTCGCGTTAAAGTGTTGCAAAGCTACCTTAAATCTTTTAAGATTTTAGTATATTTGCAATAAATTTCGTCAAAAAGGGCCCATTTTGTTTTGCGCTCTTGCGAGGCGAGGCAATAATGCGAGTTTTATCTATGAGAAACATAATCTTAATTATAATTGCTGCATTGATGGTGGCAGCCTGCTCGGTGACAAAGAATGTCCCCGATGGCGGCTTGCTGCTCAGCGATGTGAAGATTATTTCTCACGTAGATAATGAAAATGCAGCCAACGCACGCCTCTATCTCAAACAAACACCCAATGCCAAGTGGTTTGGCCTTGCACGTGTGCCCCTGCGCATATATTCGTCGGCAGGCAGCGACACTGCGAAGTGGGTGAACAAGGCGTTGCACAAGATTGGCGAGGCGCCTGTAATCTACAGCCCTGCGCTTGCCGAGCAGACAAAGAACAACATTGTGCAGATGTTGCAGAACGATGGCTATCTGCACGCCACGGTGGACTATGAGCATATAGAAACAAAGAAGAAACAGGCCGAGGTTGTATATTATCTGCACGAAAGAGAGCGCTATTTCGTAAATTCCATAACACTGGAAACCGATGACGATTCAATAGCTGCATTTGTGAAACGCAACAACAAGGAGAGTCTTATTGCTGAGGGGATGCCCTTCAGCGTGGACAGGCTCGAGGGTGAGCGCCGCCGCATAACCGCCCTGTTGCGCGATAATGGCTACTACCGTTTTCAAAAGGATTACATAACCTTTGTGGCCGACACCGCGCATCACTCCTCAATGGTGAACCTCACAATGCAGATAGCACAGTTCTCTCCCGGCGAGGATGCCGCTCTGCTTCCTCACAAGGTGTATCATTTCGATAAGATATGCTATGTGGCCGATGCCGGTTTGAGGCTCGACGAGGAGGTGCTTGCGCTGTGCGACAGCTCGTCGTTCAACGGCTATGAACTGCGTTACAAGGAGAATAGCGTTGTGCGCCCGCGCACATTGGCCCATAAGACATTCATCACCCCCGGCGACAGGTATGCTGCAAGCAATGTCGACCGCACCTACAGCTCGCTTGGGCAGCTCACCGCTTTGCGTTACCCCACGTTGCGCATAGTGGAGCACCCCGACACGGCGTTGCTCGACTGCTACATTATGTATGAGCGTAACAAGCGTCGCTCGGTAAGTTTCGAGATTGAGGGCACCAACACGGCGGGCGACCTGGGTGCAGCATCGTCGGTGACATTTTCCGACAGAAACACTTTTGGCGGTTCCGAGCTGTTGCAGTTGCGTCTGTTTGGTGCCTATGAGGCCATTTCGGAACTCAGCGGCTACACGGGCGATTCATATATAGAGTATGGTGCCGAGTTGAGCCTTCGTCTGCAGGGTGGCTATGCATCCAAATTGCTGCCGGCCGACCAACGCCTGCTAAAGTCGTCGACACTGCTGGCTATGAAGTTCAATTCGCAGGAGAGGCCCGAGTTCGACCGTCGCCTGCTTGCGGCATCGTGGAGCTACCAATGGAGCAAGTATGTGAAATCGCTGCATAAACTCGATATCCTCGATGTCAACTATATATATGTTCCGTGGATATCGGAGCAGTTCAAAGAGAATTATCTCGATAACATAACGAACAGGAACTCCATCCTTAAGTATAACTACGAGAACCTGCTCATCACCAAGTTGGGCTATTCATATTCATACAATTCCACATATGGCGAGCTGGAGCTGCTCTCCAATATGGCCTATTCGTTGCGTGCCAATGTGGAGTGCTCGGGTAACGTGCTCTATGCCGCCAACAAATTCCTGGGCGGGCATAGGAACGAGGACAGACAATATACGTTCCTCAACATTGCATACGCGCAGTATGTGAAGGGCGATTTCGATTTTGTGTCGCGTGTGAAGTTCGATGAACGCAACTCGCTGGTGATGCATTTGGGTTTGGGCATTGCATACCCCTATGGCAATTCGCGCGTGTTGCCATTTGAGAAACGCTACTTTGCCGGCGGTGCCAATGGCTTGCGCGGTTGGAATGTGAGGAGTGTGGGCCCGGGCCGTTACAAGAGCAAGGGCGATGATATAGATTTTATAAACCAGTTGGGCGATGTGAAGCTCGACTTCAGCGTGGAGCTGCGTTCGCATCTGTTTTGGAAGATACACTCGGCTCTTTTTGTCGATGCCGGTAATGTGTGGACTCTGCGCGAGTATAGCGAACAGCCCGACGGACAGTTGCAGCTTGGCACCTTCTGGCGCGACCTTGCCTTCTCCTACGGAGTGGGCCTGCGTTTTGAGTTCGACCTCTTTGTGTTCCGCCTCGACGGCGGTATGAAGGCGGTGAACCCCGCATACAAGGGCAGGGATAAACTTGCCATACTGCACCCCGATTTCGACAGGGATTTTGCCTTGCACTTTGCAATAGGTTACCCCTTCTGACGGGTATGTTTTTTTTGAAGAAGATAAAAAAATATATAAGATGGAAATACGATTTATGAGTATTGGTAGCGGAAGCAGCGGCAACTGCTACTATTTGGGGGTGGGCGATTACGGCATCCTCATAGATGCCGGTATTCCCTCCAAGACAATCAGGGCCGCACTGAAGAAGGAGGGCATTGCCTTTGAAACGATTTGTGCAATGTTTGTTACGCACGACCACGCCGACCACATTAAGTCGCTGGGTGTTATATCGTCGAAGGCCAACATTCCGGTGTATGCCACCAAAGAGGTGCACGCCGGCATAAACAACAACTACTGCATTACCAAACCGGTGGATGCGCAGTATGTGCGTTATGTGGTGAAGGGTGAAAAAACTCTCTTCCGCGATTTTGAAATAACCCCATTTGAGGTGCCTCACGATGGTAGCGACAACGTGGGTTACTTCATAGAGGTGGCCGGTAAGAAGTTCTGCATAGCAACCGATTTGGGGCACATAACCGAAACCGCCTCGTACTACATAGACCAGGCCAACTATCTTGTGATAGAGGCCAACTACGAGGAGCAGATGCTTGCAATGGGGCGCTACCCCGAATTCCTCAAGGTGCGTGTGAGCGGCCCCCGCGGCCATTTGAGCAACCAGGTAACGGCCAAATATCTTGCATCGCACATAAACGAGCATCTGCAGTATATATGGCTGTGCCACCTGAGCGAGGAGAACAACCACCCCGAGCTTGCCTACAAGGCCGTGGCAATGGAGTTTGGCGACTATGGTATAATTGCCGGTAAGGATGTGCAGTTGGTTGTGCTCAAGCGCACCACGCCGTCGATGCTGTTTCGCTTGGGCGACTAATGTGGCTGTTTTGCTAAAAAAGAGTGGCTTGGGCTTTGTATTAAGCACTGCTTTAAGTAATTTCGCGCTGTGAAATAACATAAATATAGGCTGCAAAACTCGCCGATGACAAAACCGTGTTTTGTCATTCTGACGACTAAAGGGAGGAAGAATCCCGGTAAAAGTATGCTTAGATTCCTCGCATACGCTCGGAATGACATTGACCGGTGTTATAATGAGAAGAATATAATAAACTAAAGTATTAACAAAAAATATATATACGATGAACTTTGTACAAGAACTCAAATGGCGTGGTATGATACAGGATATGACGCCGGGAACAGAGGAGCAACTGCAAAAAGAGCTCACAAGTGCATATTTGGGTATCGACCCCACTGCCGACTCGTTGCACATTGGTCACCTTGTAGGCGTGATGATGTTGCGCCACTTCCAGCAGTGTGGTCACAAGCCCATTGCCCTCATTGGTGGTGCCACAGGTATGATTGGCGACCCATCGGGTAAGTCGAAAGAGCGTGTGCTCATAGACGAGGAGCGTCTGCGCCACAATCAGGAGGCCATCAAGCAGCAGCTTGCACGCTTCCTGGATTTCGACAGCGATGCCCCCAATGCTGCCATTCTTGTGAACAACTACGACTGGATGAAGGAGTTCACTTTCCTCGATTTCATTCGCAACGTGGGCAAGATGATAACAGTGAACTATATGATGTCCAAAGACTCGGTAAAACGCCGTCTTTCGGGCGAAGCAGGTACCGACGGTATGTCGTTCACCGAGTTCACATATCAGTTGCTTCAGGGCTACGATTTTGTTCACCTCAACGAGACACACGGCTGCAAACTGCAGCTTGGCGGTGCCGACCAGTGGGGTAATATCACCACAGGTACCGAGATGATTCGCAAGATGTCGGGCAACGAGGCATACGCGCTCACCTGCCCCCTTATCACAAAGGCCGACGGTAAAAAGTTCGGTAAAACAGAGCAGGGCAATATATGGCTCGACAAGCGCTACACATCGCCCTATCGTTTCTACCAGTTCTGGCTCAATGTCAGCGACGACGATGCGGTTAAGTATATAAAGATATTTACATCCATCTGCCGCGAGGAGGTGGAGTCATTGGTGGCACAGCACACCGAGGCTCCCCATATGCGCATTCTGCAAAAGCGCCTTGCACAGGAGGTTACCGTTCTTGTTCACGGCGAGGAGGAGTACAACAAGGCTGTTGAGGCATCGGGCATTCTGTTTGGCAATGCTACATCCGAGGCTCTGCGCTCGCTCGACGAGGACACCCTGCTTGCAGTATTCGATGGTGTTCCCACCTTCGAGGTGCCCCGCTCACTTATAGAGGAGGGTGTTAAGGCTGTTGAACTCACAACCGACAATGCTGCAATCTTCGCTTCAAAGGGCGAGATGCGGAAGCTGGTTCAGGGTGGCGGCGTTTCGGTGAACAAGGAGAAGCTCGCTGCTTTCGACCAGGTGATAAATACCGACAATCTGCTCAATGACAAGTATATTCTTGTGCAGAAGGGTAAAAAGAACTACTACCTTATTATTGCAAAGTAAATAACATTAGTTCGATATAACAATATAAGCAAATTTGTCATCTCGAACGTATGTGAGAGATCTTGTATATTGCAGTATTCTTGGGATTCCTCACACCAGGTTCGGAATGACAGGTAGGATATGTAACATTTTTGTCATCTCGAACGTATGTGAGAGATCTCGTATATTGCAGTATTCTTGAGATTCCTCACACCAGGTTCGGAATGACAATTTAGCGGAATGCTATATTTTATCGAATTTACGTTATAATAGCTTAGTAATACAACAAGAAGCGTGCCGCACAACTGTGCGGCACGCTTCTTGTTGCTATATTGCCACTAATGTTCCGGGTTGTGTTAAAATAGCAACCACACTCTCCGTTCCCCGCACTACATTTGCATCGACAAACAAATAACAGAAACAATTATGAAAAATGATTTTTTAAGAGATTATTTAAGGGATGGTAAAAATGTGGTTATCCCTGCCGAGTGCGAGGAACATACTGATGAGTTTACCGATGAGAGTGCCGACAAGGTGATGAACATAATACGTGCAATGACACGCGAAATTCACGACCGCATCAACTACATATCCTGCTATGTGGGTATTCCCTGCAAGGTAACCGATGTCAACGAGCAGGCATCGCCTGCAGCCATCGGTGGCGGCAAGCAGAGTGGCTACATTGGTTACACGGTCGATTTGAAGCGCTATCGCAACTATTTCTCTATGGTGCGTTTCCGTGCTGCGGCACCTGCTGACGGGCAGGGCGTGGTGTGCGGTATGGTGATAGACGAGGAGGGCAATGTGGAGTGCTATGCTCCCGGCAGTGACAGGCCCGGCTGCGGGTGGGTGCGTCTGCCCATAGGCGAGAAATCGGCGCACCTTGTGGCCACCATACCCCTTGACGAGGATGGCAACCCGCAGTTTATTCCCGAGTATGTGGAGATGCTGCCCGACGGCATTGTGCAGAGCATTTCGGAGTATATGGGCGAGATTCTGAACTTCAGTAACGAACTCAAAGAGAAGGTTCACAAACTGGAGATGGGTAATGTTGCTTGTTGTGGTTGCCCTGCGAAGAAATAGTCAACCTGAGTTCGATGTGAAATTTTCACTATAAATTGGCGTGCTTGCATAGAACTTATCGTATCAACTGCCGTTAATTATGTTGCAGGCGACAAAGGTACCTTTGTCGCCTGCATTGTATGGGGTGAATTACATTCCACCAATTCTGCCGCGCAGCGTGTTGCGAGCTGTGTGGATGTAGCTTTTTACACTGCTTATGGATGTGTTGTCCTCCCTTGCAATTTCGGCATAACTGTATCCCTCGGTGGCGCGTATAAATCTTGTGGCTTGTTTGGGTGGAAGGGTGGAGATGATGTCTTTTATTAAACTGTAATCGATATAGCTGTCGGCCTCGGCCACGTAGCAGGGTGTTTCGCAGGCCGGTATATCGTCGTATCCGGTTGTCTGGCGCAGTTTCTCGTCTCTTTCTTTGTTCAGGAACCTGTTTCTCATAGTGCGTTTGGCCCACGCGCAGAACATCCCTTTCTCCTGATATTGGTCGGCTTTCTTGAGTGCGTGCAGTGCAATGTCCTGTAACAAGTCTTGTGCATCATTGGTGTCGCGGGTGAGGCTCATTGCATACCTCAATAGATGGTCGTGGTGTTTCACAAGCCCCTCTTCGATAAATTTCTTTCCATTCTTCTCCATAGTGTGTTATTATAGTTGTGTGTCTATTATTATAACAGCTAAGGAGCCATATTTGGCTAAAATTTATCAAATATTTAACTTGTTTTAACTAAAAAGCTGGTGTAATGCAACTTCTAATCACAGGAATTACAATTTGACTACAGGGGCTTTCTCCCAATCTATCTGCTTGTTTGCTGTTGCAATGTCTGTGAATTTGAAATCGGTAAGATATTTTCGTAATTTTGCTTCGGCACCATTTATTCCCACGTATGACTTAAATCGTCTTATCAGTGGCAAGCCTTCGAGTACAGGCTGTCCACTGTCGAGGTCGCGCGGGTGAATATAGGCCATATTGTAATCTTTATTATCTTTTGTCAATTTTTTTATGAGACTGTAAGGGAACAGACGGAAATATCCGCCTCCCGAGTATATTATCTTTTTGCCCAATATCTGGCCTAATGTTATGGGTAACTCTTTTATTCTTATATCGTTGTGTTCTATAATGCTTGGCACTGCTTTGGGGAACGATACAATGCCGCCGTGTGCGTGTTTTGCAGGGAACACTGAACAATCTATTTTAATTCCAAGGTTGGCAAGTGTTTCAAAGGCATATGTTTCGCTTTCACGAATTGAGTAGCCTGGTGCACGGAAATAGTTCACAGGTTTCCCGGTAATGTCTTGTAAAAGCTTTATAGACGATTCTAAATCTTGCTTAAATTCCATAGGCTTTTGCTGCCACACCAACTGGTGTGTCATAGTGTGGCTGCCGATTTCGTACTTTTCTGAAATCTTGCGCACAATGTCGGGGTATGTTCTGGCTATCCAACCAATGATGAAGAATGTAGCCTTGGTATTGGTTTCTTCCAATATCCTAAATATACGGTCCATATTATCATAAATGCGCACTTCATATTTACTCCATTGCTCCTCTTTTTTGGTGGCACTGAAGTCAAGTAAGTGAAACCATTCCTCTATGTCAAATGTTAGTATATTCATTGTTGTAGATTTTAATTCATACCTTTTTTCTTTTTTTTTTAACTTTGGATCCAATTATTTCTTTATTCCCATCCGTATCGAAGTGCAAATTGCAAGGAAATCCTTTCTTCCGCCTTCTTGGTAGTGAAGTTTTTCCAAAGAACCTAAACCTGGATGGCTCGCATTTCCTGCGGTTAGGTGATGATAGAAACCGAACTATGTTGAGGCATTCTGCTATGCACGTGTTGTAGCGGGAACCTCCTATGTGTGTCTTGCTTTGGATTCAAGCCGTAGAACCAGTCCTATACGTCAAAAATAGGTTGTCTATAATTTTTTCATAAATCGTCAGAATCAACAAACATAAGATGCCAGTTCTTCTCGTTGAAAAGTTTTTCATCAGAAATTGAATCGTCGTATTTCTTGATTATAAAGTTGAATGTAAATGGTGATCTGAGGTATCCATTGCCTATTAGATTATAATATTTTCTCATGTTTCGGCTCATAATCATCATCAAAGCCTCCCTCCCATTTTCCTTTGCAGTACTCTTCAATGCTGAATGCAAGGTGTTTATGGCATCTTTATGTTCATCAAGCACCATAAAGTCAAGAATCCCGTATGATGGTACTCCTTCCTTAACAATTGCTCTTATTGTGCTTAGGCCAATAAGTTTATTGCCCTTGTATGCACATACGAACTTGTATTTCTTCTCTGGAGCACCGTATCTCCACTTCATAAAAGCAGCGTCCTTAATTAGAGAATTCTTCACGCTCTTTCGCCATTCAGTTTCAAAATCTTCATAACCCTTGATATCTTCAAACTTGTTATATGTAAGAATATCTATGCCCTTTTTTATTCTTTTTGAGCATAACATTGCATAAAGTTTAATAAATGGATTTGCAAAAAATGACAGCCACTTCTTTCCCTTTTCGGCAAATAGACTGCTTGAACTTATAAAATGCATGTAGAGCGGCAACTCAAACGCAATCTTCCATCCCACTTTCATATGACCTGGAATAACAGCTTTGCGTATAGGATAACCTGTAGAGAATGCGAGCCCTTCTTTTGCATACTCATCGGTGGAGTATCTTCCAAGTTTTGTGAATATGCCTGCTCCACGGCACTTTGAACTTGTCATGACATCGCATACCATAGCAACAGTATACACTTTGCCATCGATGTCATACTGGTATGGTATTGCGGCGTAGTAGCCTACTATGTTTTCCTTTTCATCGGTGGCAATGTACTCATACGATTTCTTGCCGTCAATGGGGAACGACTGGAATTTCCACATATAATGCTCCTTTCCAATAACTGCAGTGCCGAGGTTTTCGGGAAAACAGTCTACGAATAGTTCACGCTGCTCGTCAAGCCTTTCCTTATAATCGAATTTTTTGCATGTAATTTCCATAATTTTAGTATTTACACAACACCGCCGTTAATGTTAATATCGGCACCATTGATGTATTCGGTTTTAATCAGGTAATCTACTGTATTCAATATTTCATCGGGATTGCAGAAGCGACCAGCCGGTATCGACTCCATCATCTTTCCTCTGTACGCTTCAGGTACCTCTTCAACTCCCATGCCAATAGATACATATCCCAGATTTATTGCATTAACAGTTATGCCTTTTGATGCATTCTCAATTGACAATGATTTCGTAAGTCCTATGAGCCCGGCTTTTGATGCAGCATAGGCACTGACTCCCGGTGTTGGCTTCACAGCTACTACCGACGAGAAGTTTATTATTCGCCCAAAGCCCTGTTCGCGCATATAAGGCAGCAAAGCCCTTGTGATATTGAACGTGCCTACGAGGTTTACATTGATGACTTTCTGCCATCTTTCAATATCGGCCTTGTGAGCAAAGCCTGTGTACGACATTCCTGCGCAGTTCACAAGCACAATATTCTCAAGGTCATCTTTTATCTCTTTAACGAATTTCTCTACTGAACTATAGTCTGAGATGTCAACCTTATAGTAGTCGCCTATGTCCTCATTGAAACCGCATAAGGTCGAGTTGTAGAGACCTACAACCCGTTCCCCGCGCTCTTTGAAACTCTTGAATAGGTAGCGCCCAATATTCTTTGATGCTCCAGTTACAATTATCATCTTATCCCCATTTAATAATTGATGCACCATAAGTCCATCCGCTACCAACGGCAGCAAACAGGACTATATCGCCTTTCTTTATTTTGCCGCTCTTATTGCATTCGTCAAGCAGGATTGGAATTGTTGCACCCGATGTGTTTGCATAGCGCTCCATGTTGTGCATCACCTTATTAAAGGGCAGACCAACCAACTCGGCTGTCTTCTTGAGAATTCTAATACTTGGCTGGTGAGGAATCATAATGTCAATGTCATCCACTGTAAGGCCTGTATCCTCAAGTACCTGATTAATAGCCTCGGGCAATACCTTTGTTGCCGATTCAAACACAGCCTTGCCATCCATTTGGAAGTACTGGAGCCCCTGATCAATATTCTCCTTTGTCAAAGGAATCTCTGCACCGCCACCAGGAATTGTAAAACCAAACATCTTGTCCTCGGTATAAGTGTAGAGGCGGTATGCAAGGAAGCCTTCCGTAACGTTGCTTGAGCTAAGCACTGCTGCGCCAGCACCATCGCCAAAGAAAATTGCATCACGGCGTGTCCAGTCTGTGATCTTTGAGAAGGTGTCGGCGCCAATTACAAGCACATTGTTGTATACACCGCTGGCAATATACTGACTGCCGATAGATGTTGCATACAAGAAACCGCTGCACACAGCTGTTATGTCAAATGCAACTGCATTCTTTGCCTTGATTTTGTGTTGAACTATGGCCGCTGTTGATGGAGCCTTTCTGTCAGCGGTAGCTGTAGCCACAATTATTAGGTCTATATCTTCGGGTGTGAGATTTGCATCATTGATTGCATTTAAACCAGCTTGTGCTGCAAGGTCGCTTGTCGTCTCGTCCTCGCGTGCAATGTGTCTCTCTTTGATACCTACGTTCTCATAAATCCATGCATCGTTAGTTGGTACTATAGTCTCCAGATATGCATTTGTGTATACCTGCTCCGGTACGTATGAACCTGTACCAATAATCTTTACGTTTCTGACTAACTGTTTCATTTTTTATTTCTTTTAATTTTATATTCCTTATATAGTATTTTGGGTATAATCGATATGAACCCCCATGCTCTCTTCAATTGTTTCTTAGGCTCCTGTGATATACGGTAAAGAAATTCAAGATTGTTCTTTACCATCCATTGTGGTGCGCGCTTAGGAGCGTTGTCAAGTCCACTGTAGAAATTGAATGCGGCACCAACGGCAATCATTACACCTCGTTTCAAGTGCGGCTTTAGCCTATTCATGAATATTTCCTGCTTTGGAGCGCCAAGTGCCACCCATATAATGTCGGCACCATCTTTTTCAATCATTTCGGCAATACCTTGATAGTCAAACCTATCAACAGTGCAGAAAGGCAATTCCTTGAATGTCATCTCGGCAACATCCGGGTTTTCTGGCTTTAATTTATTCTGTAGCGCATCAAGGATATGTTGTTTGGTTCCAAGGAATATCATTCTGTATTTGCGGCTTCGCACAATGTCAATGAATATATCGCTGCCGCAGTACTGCTGTCTCTTATAGCCGTATATCCATTTTACGAATTTGGGCACCCAACTGCTGTCGCATATTGAGAATATGCCTTCTTCAATTACTTTGCAATAGTTGGGGTCGCGCTGTACTGTTGTCAGTATGTTGCCGTCAGCTACGCATATATAGCAAGGCTTCTTTTCTTCAATCTGACGGGCTATGCTGTGGTGCACCTGCTCTTTGTCAAATTCGTATCGTATATCGAAATATTTCTCCACTTTAGCAATATTTAATTGACAAAGTTAAATAATAGTTCCTAAAATACAATATAATATGTGGAATAAATGATAAAAAATAATTAATTATTTTTTATGAAACAGTTTCGTGTGTTTCTGCTAATATCACAACCTTCCTGCCGTTGTCGTGGTCTATATTTGCAGCAAAAAAGATTATGACAAAGGAAATCAATCAAATGGCGGTGAGGTACAGGTCCCTTGCCGATGGCGATGGTATTGCCTTCAAATGGGAGAGCAGCCTCGACAAAATTCTCACTGCGGGTAATTATGCTGTTGAGATAGAGCACTACGGTGCCGATGTGGGCCTGCCCATAGAGGGTTGCGGCACGGAGCATAGCATAGTGGGCACTCTTGTGGTAACCGATAGCGGAGCTCTTGATAATAAACAGGGTGACAGGGTGATGGGGCAGGTGCTTACATTCACCTTGCGCGAGAGTAAAGAAACATCCATATATACCCGCACCTATGCAGGGGGAGAGTGGGGCGAGTGGTGCAGCCTTGCCCGCACCGGTATGTACGATGAGATTACCAATGCCGATGCTCTCTACTCAACCGTAACCACCCTTGCCGGCGCCACAAAGGAGCTTGAAAAGAACTTGCAGGCTTCCATAATAAACTACAACGAATGGAAAGGCAGCAATGCCGAACTTTCGCTACCAAATGTGCTTGCAGATGATGAATTTGTGAGAATGGTGAAAAGCGGTACCATACTCATCTTTAAGAACACATCCACCACTTGGAAACGTTTCCAATACACAGCTGCAAGCATTGCTGCAGCCGACGTAAAGAGCTACTCCAACTGGAAGGAACTGTCGGGTGCTACATACAGCATAAAACAGGCTGTGGATGCCAATAGGGTGCAGATAAGCACCACAGGAGAAAATGGTGGTGTAAAGGATGTCCTGAATATTACTGCTGCCACCACAGAGAAGGCCGGTGTGATGAGTGCCGATATGTTAAATGCCATTGCTGTAAATGCAGAGTTGATTGAAAATAAATTTATCGCTGATACAGGAGCTGTCTATAACAATGCTAATTTCGATGCTTCTGATTATATAGCAATCCCCAATAGTGTCATTGATTTGTCGGCAAGCGGGTGGATTACAGGTGCTGCTATGTTGATTGCTTTTTATGATGCTTCAAAAACCTTTATTAACGGATATGGCAACTTTTTAGACGCTAAAAATACGTTTTACAGCATTGTTCATTTTGCCATCCCTGAAAACGCAAGATATATAAGATTCAGTTCTTCCCGCACAAACGACAAAACAGTTGTTGTGTGGGGGGATAAAAAATGCAATGCTAAATATGACGCATTGCTCCCCTTGTCGGTAGAATGGATAGATGGCGAGTTTGTTAATAGAGGAGGTGTAATCAGCACTAATGCCACTTGGTGCCGTTCCGACTATTTGGATGTTTCTGATATTGCCGGAATAACAATTAAGGCTTATAATCGCGGTACAGTTCTCGCTTGTGCCTTTTATGATACTGACTATAAGTATATAAGCGGTATTGGCGACTACGATTATTCTGTAATGACAGCAATACATATCAATGTTGCAGTGCCTGCCGAGGCTAAATATATGCGTGTATCAACGGCGGTAGCGAGCAAAGATGATACTGTATTCCTTGTTAACGGAATGCGAGATATTTCACAACAGGAAGTTAATTCGTTGTCTGCCAATGCAACAGCAGACAAGATTACTATTGAGGGTAGTTCGATAAGCGGTGTCAAGGTTACTGCAGCAGATATTCCCGTCGCCACCACAGAGAGAGCCGGTGTGATGAGTGCCGATATGCTAAATGCTATTGCTGTAAATGCAGAGTTGATTGAAAATAGTGTTATCGCTGATACAGGAGCTGTCTATAACAATACTAGCTTCGATGCTTCTGATTATATAGCAATCCCTAATAGTGTTATTGATTTGTCGGCAAGCGGGTGGCTTGCAGGTGTTGCTATGTTGATTGCTTTTTATGATGCTTCAAAAACCTTTATTAATGGATATGGCAACTTTTTAGACGCTAAAAATACGTTTTACAGCATTGTCCATTTTGCCATTCCTAAAAACGCAAGATATATAAGATTCAGTTCTTCCCGCACAAACGACAAAACAGTTGTTGTGTGGGGGAATAAGGAATATAATAAGGGGCTTGGTGTTCTACCGTTTGCAACGCAGACAATACCGGCGCAGTTCTATAGAAAACAGAGTGGCGATTCGTTGAGAGTGTTGTGTTTTGGCTCTTCGTGGCTCACTAATACCTGGTGGTATTTGAATAAACTCACACAGGCGGTTGGAATTAACTCAACAATTAAGTGTTATTTCTCCTCGGCTTGTCCGTTTTCAAAATGGGTGGATAGATATGAGGGAAAGGAGGAAACAGGAACAAGCACCGATTTTAGAAGATTTGATTCCGTTAATGGCAGCGACTGGAGTGTAGAATATGTTACCGATACAACAGAGTTCAAACACTCGCTTGAAGAGGATTGGGATGTTATTGTCTTTCAGCAAGGTTCAAGCGATAGTACAAATTGGGATAGCGATAATGGATATGCAAACCACTATCAAAAATTGATGTCGTATGTTAAACGCTCTGCCAAGCCTTGGACAGTAATATGTTACAACAATACTTGGACACCCAAACTGGGCGCAGGTTCCACGCGAACAAAGGAGGCTCAACAGAAATGGCAAGAGTTGAATAATGATAATTGCATTAAATTTACAAACGCTGTGGGATTGAGCAATTTCGTTATTCCTTGCGGTGCGGCTATTTGGGCGTTGAGGAACGACAGTGTTATTACCGATGCCGATGATTTTATGAAAGACGACCTTCATATAAAAAATGGCTTGCCTATATATCTCACAGGTTTAACCCTGTTTAGGGCAGTTGTAACCCCCTTCTACGGTATAGATATTGATGATGTTGCTTGGTTACCCGACGAGAGTACGCAGAAGAATCCTGCTTCGGGAAGTTCGTGGATGTCTGTTGATAGCGAACAGGGTGCAAGGGTTAAACAGATGGTTAAACTGGCATTCTCTAATAGATATGGGTTTTATACACTATGATATTATATAGTTATATAATTTAGTTGTTCAATTTTTTACGATGTAATTATGAGGCTGATTTTACCTTTGGTGGTTATTATTGAACTTCTGCAAAGGTAAGAGTCAGCCTCGTAACACAAAATGGACTGTCCATTATTTTGTGTAAATGTATTCTGTCAGTTCGTAGTTGTCAATGACAATTTTTCTTAAATCAACTTCTTAGTTATAAAGCTTGTTTAATAGTTTTATATATTCTTTGTCGTCAAATTTTTCAAGAATTGTCTCTTTTGCTTTAATTGATAGTGCCGAGTACAATGCTTTGTCTGTCGTAAGCTTGTATATAGCTTTTACAATGCTTTCGGTATCCTTTATGTCTATGAATATTCCGTTTTTATGCTCCTTGACAATCGTTGGTATAGAACCTACAGCTGTAACCACAGGAACTTGGCCGAAACTCATTGTTTCCAGCAGTGATATTGGAAGGCCTTCGTAGAAAGATGGTAAAAGAAATATATCGCACTTTTTAAGAATGTCATTCTTTTTATCTCCGGAAACTATACCGTGATAAGTAAAATTATCACCAAAAGTTTTGGTAAATCTTGGGATATATTCCCCTTCTGTTTCCTCTTTTCCCGCAAAATTCAAGTGAAATTTCACCCCTTTTTCTTTTAGAGCTTTGCAGGCTTCAAAAATATAGTCAATACCTTTATTGTATTCTATGCGCCCAAGATATAAGATGTCAAGCTCTTTTTTATTTTCAATATCTCGCTTAAAGCTTTTTGCAACAGATAGGTCTATGCAATTGGGTAGCGTTACGATATTCGATATTTTGAAGTCCTCTTCAAGAATCTGTTTCTCTTCATCGCCAAGAACTACAATGTGTTTACTCCACGAGAATATATTCTTAAGCAGTTTATGTATATACCAAGGACGGTTGCGCTCCTTTATGTAGTTGCCACCGTGAATGTGCAGCACAATGGGCATATTCAAGTTCTGTGCAACTTTAATGAGCATATAGTCCCGTATAACAGCAGCTTTCATTAGTGGCATATTGTAGTGTATTACAGCATCTCTGTTTTTCCTAAGCAGCTGTTCCCATTCCCTTTTATTGCGTAGTATGCGGGTTATTCGCGCGAATGCTCCTTGGCTTTCTGCGTCTTTGCGGCCTACTTCAAAATGGATGTAATCCACCTCTTTGTTGTTGGATATAATGAACCCTGTAACTGCAGAAATGCCACTCACATTTACTTTGGGGTTGAGAGAAGGGGAGTTTATTATCACTTTCATCTTCTATGGTATTATCTTTTTGAGAACTTTCCACGCTCCTACGATGCGGCTTAGGTTCGACCAATAGTTGTCGACAAGGCAGGTCCTTGGTATTCTATAGATATTGCCGCCGGGTTGCACGAACTTTTCCTCGGTGGTGTAACCACATTTGTAATGCTTGCTTACAGCATCTTCTTCGCGCTGTCCGAAACTGCCATTGGGGTAGCTGAATGTATCTATCTCCTTTTCGAGCAATTCGCTTATGAATCTTTTTGACTCGGACAGTTCAAAGTCGAGTTGCTTGTCATTGACATTTGTCAGTATCGGGTGGTTGTAGGTGTGGCTTTGTATATTGATGAGAGGGTGCTTGCTCATCTCCTTGAGCTCGTCAAAAGTAACAGCCTCTCTGTCGAGTTTAATCTCTTCCTTTATTCTGTTTACCTCGCTGTTGAACCGTTCCTCGTTATATGTCTTGAACTCTTCTACTTTTGCAAGGCTCCGGTGTTTGGCATATACATAATTCCACCAGAAATTGCCACTTTCAAGCGGTTCCACGGGTACAAATATGGTTATGGGTACATTGTACTTCTCTATAATGGGTATGAGTGCTTTGTTTGTTGCCCACCCGTCGTCGAAAGAGAAATGTACCATTTTTTTGTGCTTCGATGGCTCGCCCTTAACATAATTAGTGATTTCATCGATATTCACAAAATCGTATTCTTTCTTCTTGCACCATATAATAACCTGCTCAAACGATTCTGGCAACGGGTCGTGGAAATATAGAGACAGTACATTCATTTTACTCTTTTGGAATGGGTAAAATAGATAGTATGTAATGCAGCCTAAAGTTGAGTTTATGAGTTTCATTATTAACTTTTTTATGTTAGTAACCTAAAGAATCTACTTTCCAAGTGGGTATGTATGATATGTTGTTTTCCTTGCACACAATATGCAATGGGCGTTTGTTTTTGTTGTAGAAGCTCGTTTTTGTACTTCTATAAAAATAGATGCCAATACAGCTCTTGGGATATTTCTTTGCAACTACCCTTTCCACCTCTGCTAATACCATATACATAAATGGCAAGCCATAAGGTATTACAAGGTAGAACCTGCCTTCTCTTTTTATGTGTCTGATGTCTTTTCTCGATGCGAGCCACCAGCCAATGTATTCCTTATCGAGCAACAAGGAGTGTTCCTCTTTGTATCTCTTGTGTGTAAACAGGCGGGGGTAATAGCTTGCCAATAGTTTATTGCCCATTTTAAGATGTGCAGGGAATGAGTTGGAGTTTGGGAAGGTGTATATAATGGCATCTTTCGGCAACATTGCAAATGCTCTTTTTGTCATTTCGGTAAATACTCCTTTGCCACGGCACTCTTCGAGCACGCAAACATCTCCTGGCTGGTATGCCTCTGTGCCATTGATGTCGTTGCGCCAAAATGCTCGCGCACCAATAGGTTTGCCGTTGCCATATACAACGATAATTATTGATGGACCATATATGTTTTCGAGGAACTTTTTCTTGAAAAGTTCCTTGCTGTAACCGTTTTGGAAAACCGTATTCTGCATCAGGTTGTAATCGCTGATGAACTTGTCGTCGGCTTGGTCGGACCAACGGCTGTCGTATTTCAATTCTAACGGCATTGGTGGTGTTGTTATTTCTTTAATTTTGTTTCGGCGAAAATCTTCTCTAATTCTTCGCGTGTGTAACGTTCGTTCTCGGGGTAAAGGGCTTTTTCGTGTTCAATAATTTCGTCAATATTAAAACGAAAACGAATAGTTTTAGCTGGTAGTCCGCCGCTTATTGAGTATGGTGGGGTGGATTTATTTACAACTGCACCAGCCGCAACTACAGAGCCTCTTCCTATTGTTACGCCTTTTAAGATTGTAACATTTGCTCCAACCCACACATCATCTTCTATTACAACGGGAAAATCTTCTTCCGGCCCCTTCTTCTTATACAAAAACATCGGCGTTCCAATGCAGTTGATAATGTGGTCACCGGTAACAATGGTGGGTGCTGGTCCGAAAATTACATTATTTCCGATTGTGAGTGACGCGCGTGAGCAAAATATGTGTGAGAAACGTGGAATAGATACATTGTTACCCAATGAAATATTTTCCAACCCTAAATACATTGAAGTGGAGGGCTTTAAGGTTACATTCTGTCCACAACTTCTCATCTTGCTTTTATAGTATTTCGACATTATTATGTCCTTCAAATACTCCCCTCCTACAAAAAATAATTTAAATAAAAAATCTTTCATGTTAAAAAATAAAAACAGTTTTAATATATTCTTATTTATTTCTGCATAATTGCTCATATACATTGAAATACTTGTTTGCACAAACTTCCATTGTATAGTTTTCTTGATAATCATTTATAACGGTTTCCTTGCTTATTGAAAAATCTTTTTCAAAAACCTTTTCAATGGTTCTGTAGTAATCGTCTGTATCAAATGTTGGGCAAAGTAAACCGTTTACACCATCTTTAATAACATCTACAACACCACCGGCAGGGGTACTGATTGGAATACATCCCATTGACATCGCTTCAAGCATAGCAAGTGGAAGTCCCTCATATAATGATGATAGTACAAAATAATCGGAACAAGCAAGAAAATCAGCAATATTGTTTTTTGTACCAAGAATCTTTATATATCCTGTTTTATTCAAGTGCATATAAGGGCTACTTTCATAAAAAGACCCAAGAACCAATAATATAAAATCTTTACCGTTATCGTGTAACTTTTTGAATGTGTCAAATAACAGTTTTTGATTTTTCTGTTCACCATACCTTGCTACGTGGATGAAAACAGGAATTTCCTGTCCCGATTTATATTCATTAATCTCTTTTTTTATTAAATCAGCATCTGTGGTCACGCTTAATTTGGCACGCCCATTTGCAATGAGAACAGCATTGTCTTGTTTATAGAAATCAATGTATGATTGCTGACATTTGTTGGATATGGTTATTGGTTGTACACACTTCTTGAACAGCCATTTTTCGAATCTCCTCAGCCATTTAAAACTGATTGCTTTTTCCGCAACATTATGGATTGTGTGAACATATTTTGTTCTGTTGTATAAAACTGCCGGAATATATAATAAAATAGCATCACAATGAGTGTGTACAATATCTGGCTTTATCTCTTTTATGGTTTTGTATATGCCAATAATGCTTTTGGCGCATATTCCTTTTTTCGTACCAATATTTATGCATTTTACATCCTTAGATAAATCTGGTAAATAATGCCTGTCTTTAGGCACTGATAAATCTCGTATAACCAATAGATATACTTCATTATCTTTGTTCTTTGCCAACTCATTGCAGAGATCTACAACAAAACGTTCTGCTCCCCCTGATGCAAGGCTGTATGTTATTTGAAGAATTTTCATAAAGCTTATAGTGAATATTAGTTAATTGATTCTGTAGGGTGGTTACTTATATTCTTTGATATAACCTTTTGTCATTTCCTCTATTGTAAATTTCTCTTTAATGGTTTTTTGTGCATTAATGCAAAGTTTTCTGTAGGTGTCGTTGTCTGTTATGAGCTCGGATATTCTTTCAACAGCTTTATTTACGTCTTTGGGTTGAACAATATAGCCGTTGTATCCATCAACAATAATCTCATTAGTGCCTCCTCCCTCAGTTGCTACAACCGGCAGGCCACATGCCATACCTTCCATTATTGAGTTTGAAACGCCCTCGGCATGTACAAATGCATTTGTACATAGAACAGCAATGTCGCTGGCTTTATAAATTGCTTCTACATCTTTTCTGTATCCACAGAATATGACATTTTTTACATCGTGTTCTTTTGCATATTGTTTCAATACATCCTCTTTTTCTCCTCTTCCAACAATTAAGAATAGGGTATTTGCTATTTTTTTATCAATTTCTTTGGCAATATCAATAAACATTTCAAAATCTTTAGACTTATCAAGTCGGGCAGCCATTGTTATAACTTTCTTGCCGTCAAGATTAAATTCTTTACGTACATTTTCACCTGTTTCGTTTGGATTCAACCTATCTTGGTTAAATCCGTTATAGATTACGACTGATTTCTTTAGTGGTGCCTTATAGGCTATAAGTCCGGCCATTGAATTACTGGTAATACTGTCGCAAATACGATAGGTTGTATTATAAAGTAATATTTGATTCTTAAAAGAAGGCTTGTTGGCATCTGCTATCGAAGAGAAAATATACCTGAACCTTAAGAAAGGGTAAATAAGATTGATATATAAACATACTCGCGCCGTCCATACATGTACATAATCCGGTTTAATCTCTTTGATTAGTTTGTATATGAATTTCAGTCTCTGGTATCTGCCTTCTTTCTCATTTATATAATGGATAGAATCAATAGAACTACAAACCTGGTTATAGTCAATGACATTGGAATATAGTACAACGTGAATCTTAAAGTCTCCATGCTGCTTTAGCGAACGTATCAGTTCACCCATGCGTCTTTCCTTGCCACCACCACCAAGACTTTCAGAGAAGAACATTATTGTTTTCATAATATGATATTATAATAGTTGATATTAATGATAATTATATCCGTTCATTTCCATAATATTCATCTTTTCAACACCCCAGTATTCATAAATAATATAGGGAGCCGGAGTGTAATATATTATTGGAGGTACGCTACTTGAGGCTGCTCCTATTGTATATCTCATTGATACATACCATGAGTTTGCCAATAGTATTATTATAAGATATTTTTTTGCATTATCGCCATAGGCAAGGAGTAGCATATAAATTGACAATATCTGAACAAACCACATATATCTTCCTCCCAATACCGGTACAGGCTGAAGAAAATTAATGGTTGCAAACAGAAATAAATAGAATGAGAACAATGCTTTATGCTCCGCATTTAAAATTTTTCTCTTTCTCCAAAGCAATATTGGCACTATCAGATATACAGTTCTTTTTATTGTGTTGAACATAATAGGAACCCAATAAAACCCAGAAGTACCGTAGCTTATTGCTTTATTTTCAGATTCAAGATAGCTTGTTGCCCAATTGCTCATAGAGTCTGGTAATGGAATTATAGATGCAAGATCTATAGAACCAATAATATCGGACGACATATAAGAAAACGGTATAGATATATACACAAGTGGCATTAAAAGACTCTGGAAGTGTTTAGAGAACAGTCCAATAAAGAATATTCCAATAAATACCCAAAAACTGCTGTGTATAAATGGTGTCAACGCCAGCCATAGCAGGGTTCTCCAGTTACCTTCCTTGCTGTAATATTTCATTATCACGTATATACATAACCACAATGCTGTTGTAAATCGTGGGTTTTGCACTGTAATTATGTCGCGTGGCAGCATAAACAAGAAGATGAACAAGAAACCAATCCACCCATTGTGGAATTTGGGGTTGTCTATGATAATTTTAAAACATTTTAATTGAAAGAACAAATATGGCAAAGAGCATAGAGCAAAGAATGTGTGCGGGTTATCGGAGAACAAACGCGTCAGCCATATCATAAAGTATAGATATATTTCGCGTGTAGCATCCTTGTGTCCACTGAAATATTTGTCAAGAATATCAAGAAAATCGGCAGTGTCTATATTGTTGTACATAAAAATTCCTGCAATTCCTGACAAATCATCGTATCGTAAATGGTTGCGCACGTCCATATTCCAACAAAAAAGAATGCAGAACAGTGTGTATATAAACAGGAAATGCTTGCCTTTCATTTGCTTTAGCGTTGAAAGGAGAGCACCGAATGGCCATATGAGGAATAACAGAATATAATACAATCTCTGCTTCTTTGAATCCTTGTGTCTGTTTCTATAAATATTGATGTTCATATATTATAATTTGAATATTGTTTCCCATTTATCAACTATTTGCTCAATAGAAAATGACTTAACCTTTTCAATGGCGGCATTTTGCATTGCTGTGAACTTGTTGCCATCATCAATGGCTTCTTGTATTCGCCTCGCCATCTCTTTTTTGTCGAATGGCTTAGCAATTATGCCATTCTTGCCGTCATCAATAATATCGTGCAACGATTCGTATGTATCATATACAAAAGGAACGCAACCATAGCTCATAGCTTCGGTAAGCACCATTCCCCAGCCTTCGCAGGTTGAAGTCATTCCAATATAACAGGCTTTTTTATAGAATTGAGATACATCTTGTTGTCTGCCTGCAAATTCAAGCCTCTCTACTTTATTTCTTTTTGCATAGTCCTTGTTGTATTGCAAGTCGGGGCCATCGCCAATTATAATAGCCTTCCAATCCTTGTTGTTTTGGCTTATGATTTTCCAAATATCGATAAAGGCTGGGATATTTTTGGGGTAATTCTCTTGCCTGCCTACCCAGATTATTGTTTTTTCTTTTGAGCATTCATGGTTATTTGAATGTTCAAAAGTAAGCGGGTTGTTTACTGCAATAAGTCTATTCTTTTTAACGTGTGGCATATATTTGAGCACACGAGGTATAAATTTATCCGACAATAAACATAAGTAATCGGAAACTTCCAGGGATTTATTTAAGCGTGCTATTTCTATATTGCGTCCTTGCCGTTTATAGTATCCTGGAAATAGCCGACAGAAATTTATATATAGCCATTCTTTCCAAGTCTTAGGTTGCATATGCTTAAGCAACTCTTTTGCATATGTCTGTGTGCAGAATGGCTGAACATGAAGGCAAGTAATTTTTTTTATCGCTTTGGGTGTTATTGATAATAGGTAGTGTGTATCAATACGTGGTTCTTGGTTGATTACTATTTCGATTTCTTCTTTGTCCAGTATTATTTTGTATTCTTTATTTATGGTGTTGATGTCTTTACTGCAATCTATATAATACTGTTTGACAATATATTTATAATCGTATATCGTAGGATTGTCGTTTGTGCTCAAGAAAACAACATTGTGCCCACGACGTATCATCTCTTCTGTCAAAATATGAGTTACACGTTGTACACCACCTATATGCGGTATAATGGGCCTTGTAAAAAGAAACAGTATATTCATATTATTCTTTTGTTATAGTGCGCAAATACTCTAAAGATTTTTCCCTTTGCTCTTTTAATAATGTATCAACCTTATTCCAGTTAATATCTTTGTACCAAACATTAGAAGCCTTTGCATCTTCAATTGATGTGAAAAGGCGGTCTTCGAGCCCGGCAATCTTCAATAGGCTCACAAGGCGTGATATTTTGTTGCCACTTTCATATATGGCAACGAACGGCCGGTGGTGAACCAGGCACATTGCTACACCATGAAAAGAGTGGGTTATTACAAATGAGGATTCGGCAATAGCTTTAATCCATTGCTCAACGGAGCGTCTGTTCCAGGTAAAGGTTGATGTTAAATTTGTCTTTTTATTTACATCTACAAACTTTAGACCAAGTGCCTTTGCTTTACTTTCTGCAAAACTATAAAGAGCCGGTGATGAACTCAATTGATAGTATGCAAGGGTCTTTCTGGTCTTTGTTTTTCCTATAAGTTCTTCGTAATTGGTGCGCAGAAGAGTGGGATCTACTACGTGAGTCGCATTAATAGAGAACTGCTTCTTGAGAATATCTATACCCTGTTTTTCGCGGCATGCAACAGCTTTGAATTGGTTTAGGAGTTCTTGTACTCTTTGGGTAAGTTCCTCGCTTGCATTCCATTGGTCAGTGCCGAAACTTGATGCGTACGATGCCATTTGCTTGCCTTCAGGTAAAAAATCGAGAAAATAAGCAAGAACCTTTTCTTTTGTTATTTCGGGATTCCACACTTGGTCGCTGCCCATAAGGTAGAGATCGGCTTTTGGTATTTCGTTCTTTAACTCGTTATATGTCCCGTAGTACTTTGTTGCCGGAATATGTCTTTTCCAGAAACACTTGAATTTTAAATTTGCCGGTGCGATGCTATGGGCAAAGTCAAGTATGCGCCCAACGAGTGTTGTGCGTTTTTGTGTCTCAAACAAGGGAAAATCTATAACACAAACTTCGTGTCCCATCTCCTGCAGGGTTTTCACTGTGGCATAGGTTTGCAGTTCGGCTCCGTAGTTCTTTACGTGCCATATTGTCATTAATGCTATTTTCATACTCCTTTTGGCTTTTCTTTTATGTGCAATGCCCATATAATTTTGTATATAAGCATTTTTGTTCTGTTTATCGTTTTACGCATATGGTATCTCCAGCCCATATCGCCATATTTCTTGGCAATAAACAGAAAACCGTTGTTAGCATAGTCTTTAGCAAAGTTACTGTGCAACGGTGACATCTTTGATGGATATTGTAATTGGGGCTGCAGGCAGTCGGCGGTGTTGCTCTCTTCAACAATATATTGTTCTTTTACTTTGTTGAACCATTCTTTGCCTTTATCTGAATTTATCATTGCCAATGACAACCCTTTTTTGTCTTTCTCGTAGGGAGAGTCCTTAGGTATTCCCCAAAAATCGCCCACTGTTATGTCGCCTACACGTTTTAGGTTTGTGAACTTGCAGTTGGCGCAAGATTCTCTCATTGATATGCCGCTGAAATATAGTCTGTTGCTTGTTCGTTTTGTAATTTCTTTGCCGTTCTCAAACCTGAAGGTTTCTTTGGCACCATGCCAGCCGTAACGCTTGTCACGGAAACAGGCTTTGACTATTTTGGATTTATAACGTTTTTCAAGGTATGCAATATAATCTTCCCAAACTCTTGGCGATGGCACTCCGTGGCAAATTATATCGATGCACAAAAGGTTGCTGTGCATTTTTGCAGGAATATATGCCTTAAGACCGGCAACCTGGCAAGCAGTGCCCGAGAATAGTACCGTGAGGCCTTGCCTTAAATCGTCTTTTACTTGCTTAAATGCACCGCGCATATCGCTCTGCACGTACTTGGACATTCGTAACTTTTCCAGTTCATCGGTGTTGCTTGCTTTTTGGTGAGTTACCCTCCAAGTTTCGGTAAATGCAGCACCATAAACCACGCCACCATTATCAATAAAATGCCGGGCAATACCCCAGAAGGCTCCACCGCTTTGGCTACGCATTAACTGTTCGCCGTCTTTTAGGCGCAGTGCATATACTGTGGGTTCATTGTAGTTGTCGTATCTTTTATAGTTGCTGTGAAATTGGCACACTTTCTCGCACAAACCACATTCAACGCATTTAGTGGCATCTGCAATCGGGTACAAGAAACCCAATGCATCGGGTTGCATTGTTATTGCACTATGGGCGCAGATGCTTTCGCAAGCTGTACAGCCACAACAGTTCTTTTTTTCTGTTATTTTGATCATTTTTAGTCGGCGTATGATTCAATTCTATCTTGACCTTCTACTCTCATTACATTGCGTGTGAGGACTCTCAAAGGAGTACCGCTGTGTACGCAATAGGGCTCATACTCGCCTCCTCTTGTAAGCACCGAACCTAAGCCGAAGATACAATGTTCAGGAGTTGTTACAGAATGCATTATACGGCACTCCATTCCAAACCAGTTATTGTCTCCTATTTTTATGGGGCCATAGGCCTTCTTGAATTTCTCTTTTTTCATATCATATATTGGATGGAAATTTGTGTCTGTAAATATACAGTTCCAGCCAATTCTCACATATCTGCCAAATTCAATATGTTTGAAACTTATTAGTTTCAATGATGCTGAAGCGCAGAATTTGTCGCCAAAGATTATTGTAGAATCTTTTCCTTGTACAATGAAAGAATTGTTATTAATTCTGCAGCTTCCTTTAAAGATAATTGTGCCTCCCCATTGTGTCCAGTGAATACCATTATTGGGGTACATATGCCCGCCAAAGTTTCCTAATTTTATCATTCCAAATCTCACTGGTGCGTCAATTATGACTTTGCCTTTCATTTCGTAGAAATGCCCTTTTTTTACTAATATAGGGAATTTTATGGCTTGCTTGAAAGGCAGGTAGTGAAAGTTTATATATATGGAACGAGGAATCATTTTGAATAGAGGCATATTCAATTTTATGTATAAGAAAGCCTTTTTTATAAATTCTAATGTGGTCATTTCTTTAATATTTTTTTTATTGGTTTAAGAATGAATCTTTTCTCGGATTTGGTGAGCCCAAAAATATATGAGATAGCAATGCATATTATTCCTGTCAGGATTATATTGATTGCAAACATTGCAAAATTGTCGCTCTTTATGAAATATTTAACAGGTATAATAAATAGGAAACATAGTGAAAATACGATTATGCATCTTAGTACTACATCTGTTAAAAACCTCAAGACCGGGAATTGCGTCATCGTTCTTAAAAAGGCAAGCCTTGTAAAAAGGCAAATTATAGAGATAATAATTGTGCTAAAAACCGTTGATACGGGGCTGTAACCCAGTTTTAAAAGGATATATGCCAACGGGAAATTGAGCAATAGTATACCTCCTGTAACTAATTGATAGTTCCTTATTTTCCCGGTAGCCAATAGTAGATATGTTAGCGGACTTGAGAAAGAATCGACCATTGTCAGCAGCAGAATGATACAAACAAATTCAACTGTATATTCAGGAACATCTACAAGCCACAGGTTTATAATGTATTCAGATTCTACGATTATGGGGATACAGAGAACCATTAGGATTAAGAACGAGAATTTTGCGGTTTTTATCACGAGGTTCTCGTATATTTCCTTGTCGCCTACAGCGTATGATTTTGTTATTTGCGGGCGCACTGCTGTTGTGAAATTTGAACAGAAGCCACTTACAGCGGTATTAACTTGTATTGCTATACCTCGCGCAGCATTAACTGCCGGGCCACAGAATAGGTTAATAAGAACATTTATGCCCTGGCTCCTAAGCACCCCTGCTGTTGTTCCAACAAAGTTCCAACCGGCAAAGCCGAACATACTTTTTATAAGTTCCTTGTCCATCACGAATCTGAACTTACTCTCTGGGAAATGTTTGCTGCAATAGCGTCCGTACAGCATTCTTACAGATACCGACAAAAGGCACATTAGTATTGCGTACATAATTAAGGAGTCGGCACTTGCATACGGAATGGCTAATGCTATGAGTAGTTTGACAACTCCTTCGTATATTCCAATGTAGGCAAATGCCGACATTTTTTCGTGAGCAATAATAAGGCTGTTGAAGGGGACACTTATTAGTTGTATCATAGTTGTAAGCACCGACAGTTGGAATACCCAATTTGCAGCAATCAATCTGTCGGTTGGAATAACCATCTTTGTGTTAATGAACCAAATTCCAAATGTTTCAGCAAGGATTAATAATATTACACAAAGGAGCACCTGTATAATAATAGAGGTGGAAAATACTTCTCTAAGCCTTTCGGGTGTGTCTTTTGCCAAAGAGAATGTAAGATATCTGCTTATTGCACCGGCAAGTGAGGTGGATATCATACTGAACATTGAAACAAACCCTCCAACCACATTGTAAATACCATAATCTTCAATACCCAACGACTTTAATATAACGCGCGAGGTGTAAAGGCTTATCACCATTAGAAATAACATTCTAATGTAAAGCACTATGGTATTCTTTGCTATGCGTTTGCTGTTAGATTTTGTTTTGTCCATAATTACTGCTATAATAATTGGTCAGTATGTTTGATATTAGCATCCCCTGTTGATATACCCTTCAGTGGCATTGTCTCGTGGTTTAATAATGCAAGGATTTCCTAATACTATACTGTGACTGGGTATTTTACAATTTTTGTAAATAAAGTGGTTTTTACAATGTCTTGTGTCTTATCCGCAATTGTTAATAATGCTCATATATGCTAGTTTATATTATTGTTTGCAGTTTATTGAAATCTCCACCGCAATGGTGTGTTATTATATAAAAAGAACAATTATTTATAATACTCCGCATACCACTCGGCGAAAGCCCTAAGCCCTTCACGTAGAGATGTCGATGGCTTGAAACCGAAATCCTGCTCAAGTGGGGTGGTGTCGGCATAGGTAACAGGCACATCGCCCGGCTGCATAGGTACAAGTTCCTTGTGTGCCTCAAAATCATAGTCCTGCGGCAATACTCCGGCACGTAACAACTCTTCCTGCAAGATTGTTACGAAGTCAAGCAGGTTTTCGGGTTGGTTGTTACCTATGTTATATACCTTGTATGGGGGAACGGGAAGGCCGTCCTCCCCTGTCTGACGTTCGGGAGCGTGTTGCATAACACGAATAATGCCTTCTACAATGTCATCGACATATGTGAAGTCGCGCTTGCAGTTGCCGTAGTTGAATATCTGTATCTTGTCGCCCTTCACAAGTTTGTTGGTGAACCCGAAGTATGCCATATCGGGGCGACCGGCGGGGCCGTAAACGGTGAAGAAACGCAGGCCGGTGCTTGGTATGTTGTAGAGCTTGCTGTAGGCGTGTGCCATAAGCTCGTTGCTCTTTTTGGTGGCGGCGTAGAGGCTCACGGGGTTATCTACTTTGTCGTCGGTGCTGTAGGGTACCTTCTTGTTGCTGCCATATACGCTCGACGATGATGCATAAACGAGGTGCTCGGTTGCATTATGGCGGCAAGCCTCCAGTATGTTGTAGAAACCTATGAGGTTGCTCTCTATGTATGCACCCGGGTTGGTGATGCTGTAGCGCACACCTGCCTGTGCGGCAAGGTTCACCACAACGTATGGTTTGTGTGTGGTGAATAGCTCATCAATCAACTGCTTGTCGGCGATATTGCCTTCAATGAATGTGAAGTTTTCAAATCTATTCAAAGCATTCAAACGCTCTTTTTTTATGTTCACATCGTAGTAATCGTTCATATTGTCGATGCCGATGATGTGTGCACACTCAACTTCGTTTAGCAAACGCTTGCATAGGTTGCTGCCAATGAAGCCGGCTGCACCTGTAACTAAAATAGTTTTGCCCTTGAGGTCTATATTGTACTGTAGCATAGCTTTGTTTTTATATTAATCTCTTTGGAATATATCGCGTGTATATACTTTCTCTTTTACATCGTCGAGGCAAGCATCGTAGCGGTTGGCTATGATAGCCTGCGACTGCTTCTTGAACTCTGCGAGGTCGTTGATTACACGGCTGCCAAAGAAGGTGGTGCCGTTCTCAAGTGCGGGTTCGTAGATGATGACCTCTGCGCCTTTTGCCTTGATGCGTTTCATCACGCCTTGAATAGATGATTGACGGAAATTGTCGCTGTTGCTCTTCATTGTCAATCTGTAAACACCTATTACGCATTTCTTCTCCTCGCTGGCGTTGAAGCTTCCGTTGCTACTGTAATAACCTGCCATTCTCAGTACCTGGTCGGCAATGAAGTCCTTGCGTGTGCGGTTGCTCTCTACAATGGCACTCATCATATTCTGCGGTACCTCTTGGTAGTTGGCAAGCAATTGCTTGGTGTCCTTGGGCAGGCAGTAGCCACCGTAGCCGAAAGAGGGGTTGTTGTAGTGGTCGCCAATGCGGGGGTCGAGGCCTACACCTTGTATTATGGCTGCAGAGTCGAGGCCTTTTATTTCGGCATATGTGTCGAGCTCGTTAAAGTAGCTCACGCGCAGTGCAAGGTATGTGTTGGCAAAAAGTTTTACAGCTTCTGCCTCTTTGAGCCCCATAAAGAGGGTGGGGATATCTTCTTTTATTGCTCCCTGCTGCAAGAGCGATGCAAATGTGTGGGCTGCCTCCTCAAGGTGGTTGCCGGCAATGGCTTTGATTGCCTCGTTGGCTTCGCCTTCCTCTCTCGCGTCTCGGCAAACACTAAACGAGTTTTGTTTGCTCTCGCTGCTTGTTCGGTTCTCCTCGCCGGATTTTTCAATCATCTTGGGTAGCCCACAATGATGCGGCTGGGGTAGAGGTTGTCGTAAAGGGCTTTGCTCTCGCGCAAGAATTCGGGAGAGAATAGCAAGCGGAACTTATGGGTTGTATCCAAGCCTTTTTCTTTGAATTTCTTTGCATACTTTATATAAAGGCTGCGGCAGTATCCCACAGGTATTGTGCTCTTGATGACCATTGTGGCCTCGGGGTTAGCTTCGAGCACAAGGTCTATTACGTCCTCAATGTGGTGTGTGTCGAAGAAATTTAATTGGGGGTCGTAGTTGGTGGGGGCTGCAATTACAACAAAGTCGGCATCGCGATAAGCACTTGCTCCGTCGAGTGTTGCTGTGAGGTTCAACTCCTTCTCGGCAAGATATTTCTCAATGTAATCGTCCTGAATGGGTGAAATGCGGTTGTTTATTTTTTCTACCTTTTCGGGGATTACATCTACTGCTACAACTTCGTTGTGCTGTGCCAACAACGTGGCAATGCTGAGGCCTACATAGCCTGTTCCTGCTACTGCAATTTTCATAACTGTATAATTTTTATTAATGATATTCTTTGTCTTTTGTTCCCGCAAGCAGTTTCACCTGCTTGCAGGTGGGGTTTTGCCCCTGTGGTTGCTTTCTACTTTTCTCACACGTATCTGGTTTTTGGAATGGCAATATAGTGTCGTCTGTGTTATTGTTTAATTATCCACTCCTCTATGTTTCTTGTTTTTATTGAGACATTTGCACCAATTTTAATAATCTCTCTTCCTTCTGCTGCAAATGGCAGTGCGTAATCTTTGTTTTCAATCTGCTCAATAGCCTCTTGTGCCGTGCCGTTGAATTTAAGTTCTATGATGTATATATAATCGTTAGTGCCAATTAAAATATCTATTCTTCCGTTAGAGGTTCGGTATTCGGCCTGCACATACAACCCCATAAGTTTTGTAATGATGTATATTACATTCTGGTAGTGGTTTCCCAGCTCCTTTATAAGTTCGTATGGTGTGCCGGCCATAAGACTTTGCAGTTGTTTCATAAACTCTTCGGCTTTGCCGTTTCTGGCACTTGTTACAAACTTGCTGATAATGGTTTGTGCCTGTGTTGCCTGCACCTTGGTGTAGAATGGTAGCAGGAAGTTCACAAAGCCGCTTTTTACCTCTTCATTGGGGTAGTTGAGTGTGTATAAGCGGAATTCCTCGTCAAAGTCCTTTATTGTGAGGTATCCGCTTTGGTATAGCACCGGTATGGGGTCTATTGTGCCGGCGTGCACGCTGCTCAGTTGCTCCTCGCTTGCCTCGTAGCCCGATAACTCTTCTATATTGAAGTTTGCTTTTTTAATTAGTTCCACAAGGTACGTGGGTGTTCCTGTACTGAACCAATAGCTGCCGTATGTTTTTTTTGCCAATGTGTTTAATACGCTGAACGGGTTGTATAGGCCTTGTGTGCTATGCGTAAAGTGGTATCCGTCGTATGTGCGTTGTAGTTGCTTGTATGCCTCCTCTTTTGTTTGGTTGTTGGCTGTTGCCAGTGCCTCAATCTCTTCGTCGAACACGGTGTGCAGCTCCTCGTCGGTGATGCCGCATATGTCGTGATATCTGCTGTCCATTGATATGTCGTTGAGGTTGTTCAGGTCGCTGAACACGCTCACTTTGCTGAACTTCGACACACCCGTGAGGAGCGCGAATTTGAGGTCGGCATCGGCGCTCTTTAGCACTCCGTAGAATGCCTTTAGCGTGTTGCGGAACTCTTCCTGCAGTTTTTCGTTTCCAATAGCTTGCAATATTGGCTTGTCGTATTCGTCGATGAGTACAACGGTGTTGCGCCCGGTTTTTTCCTTGGCTGCGCGGATTACAGCGCGGAATCTTTGGGAAAGGCTGGTGTTGTGCAATTCGCTTGAGCCATATTCATTTTCCCACTGGCGCAGGTATGTGCTGAGAATGTTCTCCAATTCCTCCTTGCTTTCATATTTCTCGGCATTTAGGTCGAGATGCAGAATAGGGTATGTGTGCCACTCTTTTTCCAACTGCTCCATTGCCAGACCCTTGAACAGTTCTTTTTTTCCTTGGAAATAGGCTTCGAGGGTTGATAGCAGAAGGCTTTTCCCAAAGCGGCGTGGGCGACTGAGGAAATAGATGCTTCCTTCCTTCACAAGCTTGTATATGAGGGGTGTTTTATCGACATATACATAACCTTCGTTGCGCAGGTTCTCGAAATTTTGTCTGCCTATGGGGTATATCATATTTCTATTCGTTGTAGGTCTGTTTTTTATTACTTTTTCTTTCTCTCAAATTCCTGCAACTGCTATCTTCATTTCCCTGTCTTTATTGTTTCTGCTCATATCCATAGTGGTAGCTGTTGTGGTAGCCATAGCGATAGCTGTATTTGTAGCCATAGCGGCTGCCGCCTGTATCTACTCCGTTAAGTATAATGGATATGTTCTTCAGTTTGTTGTCGTTGTAGAGGGTTTCTATGTCGGGTATCATAGAGCGTTCCATCACACCGGCGCGCACGAGGAAGAATGTGCGGTCGGCAAGTTTTTCTATGATATGCGTGTCGGCCACCATATCCACGGGCGGGCAGTCTATGAGCGTGTAACGATACTCTTTTTTCAACTGTTCCAACAGCGCTGCGAAGCGTGGGTGCTCGAGCAGCTCCGTGGGGTTGGGTGGTATGGTGCCCACGGGAAGTATATGTAGGTTGGGGTATTTTGTGTCGGCAACGATTATGTCGCTTATGTCGTCAATCTCACCTGCGAGGTAGTTGCTCATACCCTTTTGGGGCGATGATACGTATTGCGACAACGATGCGTGACGCATATCGCCATCAATCGCTATTACTTTCTCTCCCTTTATGGCAAGGCTCACTGCGGTGTTTATCATACAGAATGTTTTGCCGCTGCCGGGGTTGAACGATGTGGCGACGATGGTGCTGTGCTGTTTGTCGCGTGTCATAAACTTTATGTTGGTGCGCAGCACGCGGAATGCTTCGTTTATGATGTTGCGGCTGCCGTCGTGCACCACCACGGGGATTTTTTCGTTTTTCTTGTTCTTCTGCACCAGTTGCGGTATTTCACCGATTATGGGGGTGGACAGGCCGTTGAGGTCCTTGCGGCCACGCACTTTGGTGTTGGCTATTTCGCGTATGGCAACCACTGCTGCCGGTATGAGCAGGCCTATGGCAAGTGCCATGAGGATGGTGTGGTTCTTTACCGGTGCTGTGGGAGTGGTGCTGCCGGTGGGCGATGTGATGATGCGTGTCTTGTATGCCGTGAAGGCTTGCGACAGTTGGTTCTCTTCGCGTTTTTGCAAGAGGAAAAGGTATAGTTTTTCTTTTACGCTCTGCTCACGCTCGGCCGATGCAAGATATTTTGTCTGCTCGGGGTTCTTTGATATCTCCTCGATTGTCTTTTTTGTCTCCTGCTCGAGTGCTGCTATGTTGGTTTCTACCTTCTTGATGGATAGTTTTGCCGCGGCAATAATGGATTCGCGCTTGGCGGCCAGCTGCATATCCATCTTCTTTATTTCGGGGTTGTTCTCGCCGCTTTTTTCAATGGCGGCATTGCGCTCGATGACAGCCCGGTTATAGTCGGCTATCTGGTTGTTGAGCATTGTGTTGCTGAGCGTGGCTCCAAAGGGCAGCGGCTCGTTGAGCGTTTTGCTTGCCTGCAGTTTGGAGAGAATCTCCTTCATACTGGCAAGGTCGCTGTTGAGTTTTTGTAGCTCGTTTATGTTGTCGCTGTTCTTGGATATGTGAACAGATGTGCTTGCGGCCACACTTGGCAGGCGGTTGCGGCTTTTGTATGATGAGATGTTGCTGTCCACTTCGTCGAGCTCGTCGCTTATGTAGGCAAGGCGGTCGTTTATGAACTGCAGGGTTCCATCGGCAGCACGGTTCTTGTCCTTAACCCAGTTTTCGTTATACACTTGAACCAATGTGCCTAAGATGTCGTCGGCACGGTCGATGGAGTGGTCGGTGATGGAGATGGTTATTATGCCGCTCTCCTCGTCGGGCAGGCCGAAGTGCAATCTGCCGGTGAGCATCCCTATGGCTGCTTGTGTGCTTGTGTGCGTTACCTCTATGGTGGTGCTTTGCGACAAATGGCACGCGGCGTTCTTGCGTATTATTATTTTGCCTATGGGGCTTTCGGCAAGAGCTATACCGTCGACCAATTCGCCGCTTATGGGCTGTTGCTCTATTTCTTTGCCTTCGATGCTGAGGTCGTGAATGGTGAATGCTCCTTCGGGGGTGATGTGTATGCTGAAGGTTGCCGATGATTCTTCGTCGAGGTCGTATAGCTCAACGGTTATCGGAAGCGACTCGCCGTATAGTGTTTCGGGGTGGAACAGCCCATCCTTCTCGTAACCGGTTCTCAATCCCAGCCTTTCCACAACCCGGCTTATGGTTTCGGGGGCTTTGAATGTGTATATCTCGTTGTAGGCGTTGGTGGTGGTGCGCAGCCCCAGGTTTGCCATATTGGCCATTTGCTCGTCAATTGAGGGGGCCTTGTCTTTGGATTTGATGAGTACCTCGCAGTAACGGGTGTATGATGGTTGCGTGGTTGCTATTTTGTATATAGCAATTCCCAGTGATATTATGAGCGATATTGCGAACCAATACCATTTGGACAAGCAAGAATACAAAAACTCATTTATGTTAAAGTAATTGTCGGCCTGTATTGTGGTGCCTTTTTGTTTTGCGGCTTGTGCCATATTGCTTTTCTGATATGAACGTTGGTGGTTTTTAATCTCTAACAGCTCGCAGATGGGCATACCTTGGGGACTTTGGCGGCTTTGCAAAGTGTTGCTCGTCAATTAGTTACGCAAACTTAGGGTGTTCCTTCTGTTGTGCTTTAGTGATTGAATTTGCCGGTGACACGCCTGGTTCGCACAGGGTTACGTGGCGGCCTTGAATGGCTGAGCATCATTGGCTTGCAAAAGCTTATTGAATGCTATAACCAATGCGAAGGTAAGAAAAAAATCCAATAATGCTGCAAAAGTTTTTTGTTTTTTTTATAATAATGTAACAAGGGGGTGCCTGTGAACGTCGAATTTTGTTTTTCTACTTGGTTCCCTATTCCTTCTATAGGGTGTCATAAGATGTTGTATTGTAAATAATATTTACCAAATGTGCGCCTTCGGTTTTGTATCTATGTGTCGTTGGGTTGTTGACCGTTGTCTATGGAACTGGTGCGCGCGGGTGCCATATATAAATAAGGAGTGCTTGCGGTGCAACTGCTATTTGCTTGATAATTACTGCATTCTTTTACGTCGTGTGTGATTTTTTTGCGAAAAATGGATTTTTTTTTGAAAAATGGTATAAAAAAATGGCCGAAAATGCTTGGATATAATGTTTTTTTATATCTTTGTGCATCATTAACCTTAATAACAGAATATTATGAAAGAACTTATTGAAAAAATTCAGGAGACTTATGCTGCTTTCGCAGCTGATGCAAATGCACAGGTAGAGAAAGGCAACAAGGCTGCCGGTACACGCGCTCGCAAGGCTTCTTTGGAGATTGAGAAGATGATGAAGGCGTTCCGTAAGGCTTCTTTGGATGCTGCCAAGAACTAATGTAGGCATCTTAATCGTCTTTTAGATTATAAATAAGGCTGCACCACTCGTGTGGTCTTATTTGTTTTTGTTTATTCCGCCCGTCGACTTTGTTGACAGGTGGTTTTTTGTGTGGGTACGTTGCTGCTTCCTGTTTTCTTTATTTGTAAAATAAAATTACTTTTATGCGGTTGCGCTCGCTTGGATGTCTCTTGGTCTGTTTGCGAATAAATTGCAAATGCGATGCAAAGTGTAGTTGCGGTTCCGGTGAGTATATTTGTGTGGCCGTCGGGCGTGGCGGTGCTTGATGCTTCCCACTGTCAGGTCAAAGTTTGTTTGATAATTTATGTAAAACTTTTATTATTATAAAAATTATTGTAAATTAGCAACGTTTTGTGCTTTTGCACGCATAATGGGCCTTTACGTGCCTATTTTTGGAAAATGAGGATAATTTTTTAATAACCATATAAAAATAATTATGAAGAAAAGATTTGTAACTGCTATGATGGCTGCCTTGTTTGTGTCGGCCGTATCTGTGGCGCAGAACCTTGGCGGTTTTGCTTATGGCAATGCCGAGGCACCTGCAGGCAACGAGTGGGAGAGCCCCACGCAGTTGTCTTTGAATAAAGAGCAGCCAAAAGGTTGGTTCTTTGTGTTCGATAACGAGGAGAGTGCCCGCAAGGTGCTTCCCGAGAACAGTGAGTATTACCTGTCGCTCGATGGTACCTGGAGCTTCAACTGGGTGGGTAACCCCGGTGAGCGCCCCGTGGATTTCTACAAGGTGGATTACGATGTGGCAGCCTGGGACAAGGTGCAGGTTCCTATGAACTGGAACGTGTATGGCTTGCAGCCCGACGGCAGCCAGAAGTATGGTACTCCCATCTATGTGAACCAGCCTGTCATCTTCAAGCACTCTGTGGCTGTGGGTGACTGGAAGGGTGGTGTGATGCGCGAGCCTGCTCCCCATCATACAACCTACAAGAATCGTAACGAGGTGGGCTCATACCGCCGCTCATTTGTGGTTCCCGCCGAATGGGATGGTCGCGAGGTGTATATCAACTTCGATGGTGTGGATTCGTTCTTCTACTTGTGGATAAACGGCAAATATGTTGGTTTCTCGAAGAACTCCCGCAACCTGGCTGCGTTTAACATCACCGATTACCTGGTTGAGGGTGAGAACGTGGTGGCTGTGGAGGTTTACCGCAACAGCGATGCTTCGTTCCTGGAGTCGCAGGATATGTTCCGCCTGCCCGGTATTTTCCGCACCGTGTCACTTACATCTACCAATCCTGTGGAGATACGCGACTTCCGCGTTACCACCGACCTTGATGCCGAGTACAAGGATGCCGTTGCAAACATTGCGGTTGACGTGCGCAACTTGGGCAAGAAAAAGGCAAAAGGTTATTCTGTAAAGGTTCAGTTGTATAAGAACGAGCTTTACAGCGACGACAATGCCATTGTAGATGGTGCCACCACCACCGGTGCAGTGGCCGAGGTTGTGAGCGGTGATACAAAGACTGCGCAGCTTGCTCTCCCCGTGGCCAACCCTGCAAAGTGGAGTGCCGAGCAGCCCAACCGCTATACCATTCTTGTGCAGTTGCTCGACAAGAAAGGCCGTGTGGTTGAAACTGCATCTACATACATTGGTTTCCGCGAGGTTGAGATTCGTGACACCAAGGCCGAGGACGATGAGTTCGGCTTGGCCGGCCGTTACTACTATCTCAATGGCAAGCCCATCAAGATGAAGGGTGTGAACCGTCACGAGAATAACTTGGAGCGTGGTCACGCTGTTACACGCGAGCAGATGTTCAACGAGGTGATGCTTATGTTGCGCGGCAACATAAACCACGTGCGCAATGCTCACTATCCCGATGCTCCCTATTGGTACTATCTTTGCGATAAGTATGGTATCTACTTGGAGGACGAGGCCAACATAGAGAGCCACCAATATTACTATGGCGATGCTTCGTTGTCACACGTTCCCGAGTTCCGCGATGCTCACGTTGCACGTGTGATGGAGATGGCACACGCCACAATGAACCGTCCTTCGGTTGTTATATGGTCACTTGGTAACGAGGCCGGCCCCGGTGTGAACTTTGTGGAGGCATACAATGCCTTGAAGGCTTTTGATACATCGCGCCCCGTGCAGTATGAGCGCAACAATAGTATTGTGGATATGGGTTCTAACCAGTATCCCTCTATCGGCTGGACACAGTATGCCGTAACAGGTAAGGCTCCCATCAAGTATCCTTTCCACATTTCGGAGTATGCTCACTCAATGGGTAATGCCGTTGGTAACCTCAAGGATTATTGGGATGCAATGGAGAGCACCAACTTCTTTATGGGTGGTGCCATCTGGGACTGGGCCGACCAGGCTTTCTGGAACGTGGACCCCAAGACCGGTGACCGTTATATGGGTTATGGCGGCGACTTTGGCGACCGTCCCAACGACCACACATTCTGTATGAATGGTATTGTGTTCCCCGACCACTCTCCGAAACCCCAATATTGGGAGGTTAAAAAGGTTTATCAGAATGTTGGTATATCTATGAATGAGAAGGGTGAGATAGAGCTCTTCAACAAACGTTATTTCGAGAGCCTCAGCGATATGGACATCCGCGTATCTTTGTGGGAGGATGGCAAGGAGATTGACGCTCGCTTCGTGCCCGACCAGGCTGTTGCTCCCCGTGCAAAGAAGGCGTTCAAGGTAGACTTCGGCAAGGAACTCAAAGCCGACAAGGAGTACTTTGTTAAGGTTCAGTTGATGCTGAAGAAGGATATGCCTTGGGCTAAAAAGGGCTATGTGCAGATGGATGAGCAGCTGCCTTTGAAGGGGGCCGTGAAGAATATATTCATTGCCGATGCTGCCAAGGGTGGCAAAATCATCGGTGGTATGGAAAAGGCTGTTGTTAATGGCAAAGAGGTTACATTGAGAACTCTAAGCAACGATGCCTTTAAGATTGTCTTTGACGACAGCAAGGGTGTTCTCTATAATGTGGTATATAACGGTACCGAGATTTTTGCACCCGGCAACGTGATGAAACTGAATACATACCGTGCTCCCGTGGATAACGACAACTGGGCTTGGAACAACTGGTACACCAATGGTCTGTACAATTTGCAAGATAGCGTAATGTCGTTTGTTTCGCAGTTGAACAAGGATGGCAGCGTGGTGTTGCAATATACAGTGCGCTCGCAGGCTCCCCACTCGGGCCGTCGCGTGAAGCTCGATGACAACAACTTCAAAATAACCGACGATGCGCGCGTGCTTGGCGAGAACGATTTCCACTTTATTTCGAACCGCATCTACACCATCTACCCCGATGGCTCTATCGAACTTAACAGCGCTATCACAGGTAGCAAGAACATCGACCTGGCACGCATAGGTTATCAGCTGCAGTTGCCAACTGAATTGAAGAACTATTCATACTATGGCCGTGGTCCCTGGAACAACTACAACGACCGCAGCACTGCTGCTTTTGTGCAGCAATATAACAGCACTGTTGCCGAGCAGTTTGTGAATTTCCCCAAACCTCAGGATATGGGTAACCGCGAGGGTATTCGCTGGGCTGCAGTAACAAACGACGCAGGCAATGGTGTGATGTTCGTTTCTACCGAGGGCCTTTCGGCAACAGCTATGCCTTGGAACGACGTGGAACTCACAGAGGCTGCTCACGCTTATCAGTTGCCTGCATCGTCGGGTACTTGGATGAGC